>JAAYZO010000344.1 GCA_012514865.1 Lentisphaerota bacterium
CACTCGGTCACCCTGGAGGGGTGCCAGATCGTAGCCGGGGGTCGCGCGCAGCCCGACCCCCGGAAACGCGGATTGCACGCCATGCACCCTGGAGGGGTGCCAGAACCGGACTTTCAAACAGCCCTGGAATGCGCCAGGGCTCGCTTGTACGGGCATGACATGCGTGTCATATTTCATGCTTCCGTTTTGCGATCGACTTCAGGGCAGAGTGGTGTTGCCGCACCGAGAGTCGACCGGGCCTTCTGGAGGTAGGATGGCGACGGTGTACCGGGATCCAATCTATCGTGCCGTGACGAGCCTCTTCCTCGCAGGCGCCGTGCTGACGTCAGCGGTGGAGATCGCTGTTTACGACTTCCTCAACAACGACGGCACCGGGACCCTGACGGCCAGGGACACGGCGGACAACCTGACCGCCAGCGACCTCGGCCGCGGCTCCGGCATCACCGCCTTCGCGCGCACCAGCTCCTTCGCGGCCTACGGCTGGACCACCGGCGCCAGCCCGGACGCCAATGACTACGTCGAGTTCACCCTGACGCCGGCCTGGGGCTACAGCCTCAGCCTGGACGCCCTGACCTTCGGCGAACAGCAGGTGGACCTGGATACGCCGTGGCTGTCCACGACGGCCTATGATGCCCGTAACTGGGCTGTGCGCAGCAGCCTCGACAACTACACGGCCAACCTGGATTACGGGTCGACCACGGCACCGGGATCGGGCGCGGGCACCCACAGCATCGACCTCTCCGGCCTGGGGACCCTCACCTCGGCCGTGACCTTCCGCATCTACGGCTACAATGCGAGCGACTCGTTCTTCCTGGGGCTGCTCCGGAACCCGCAGCCCGAGTTTAACGACTGGGCCCTGGTCAACTACGAGACTGGCCGTGGCGTGACGGTCACCGGCGAGGTCACCCTCATCCCCGAGCCCGGCGCCGGGCTCTTCCTGGCCCTCGGCGGCGCGGCACTCCTCTGCCGGCGCCGGCCACGCCGGCGCGCTCGCGGCAGCGCCGCCACGGCCGCCACGCCGGCTGCGGCCTGAGTCGGCCCGGCCACGCCATACGAACCGTCGCACCCCAATCGGGACGGTTGTCGAGGTCACCAGCCGGGTGAGACGGTCCAGGCAATCCCTAGACGATCTGTAACCACGAAAAGCACGAAAGACACGAACAGGATAGGACCGGATTGGATAAGAGAGGCCTGACACGCGCACGGCGACGGGCGCCTGCCGGACTGCCTTACCGCTCTCACCCCTCCGAATGTCCTCCCGTTCGTGCTTTTCGTGCCTTTCGTGGTTCCATTTCCTCCTCCCGCGAAACCCGTCGTCGATGACTCAGGACAAGCACCGACGCTGTCCTGAAGACCGCGCCCCGGCGCACAGGATGCCGCCGCAGCGGGCACGGACGCCTCCTGGCCGCCGTCAGAGGCTCACGCCACGGCCCGCGTTGCCGACGCATTCCGCTCCCGAAGAGTGGTGTATACCGATTTTCTCCTTTTTTTTGCTTTAGTCGCCTTGCGCGCTCGTCGACGCCGGCCGATAGTACCTTAGTTCTACGAGCTAAGGATCTAGTCTCTCGGATGCAGATTCGATGCGGCTGCCGGAGCGAGGCCTCTGCCCCGGGCAATCGTGGGGATCTTGCGGGTGAAATCGAGGTGCAGAATGCACGCATTCGGGGTGGCCAGAGCTGTGGCGGGGATGGCCCTGGCTGGCAGCGTCTTCATGTCGGCGATGACGTCGGCAGTAGAGATCGCAATCTACAGCTTCAACGGCAACAACGGCACCGGCAACGTGGCCGCCGCCTTTGACGCCGACAACCTGACGGCGGGCGCCATCACCCGCGGCACCGGCGTCACGGCCTTCGCACGCACCAACTCCATGGCTGCCTACGGCTGGACCAGCAGCGGAACCCCTGGTGCCAATGACTACTTCCAGTTCACCCTGACCCCCGCCACGGGCTACAGCCTCACGCTGGATGACATGATCTTCGGAGAACAGCAGGTGCGGAACCAATTCTACGCCGACGAGGACGCCCAACTCTGGGCAGTCCGCAGCAGCCGCGACGGCTACACGGCCAACCTGGCCTCGGGGGCGACCACGGCACCGGGATCCGTGGGCACCCACACCATCGACCTCTCCGGGCTGGGTACCCTCACCTCGGCGGTGACTTTCCGCATCTACGGGTACGACAGCTCCGGCTTCATCTTCTTGCCGACCATCAACGAGTGGGCCCTGGTCAACTACGACACTGCCAATAACTATGGCGTGACGGTGACCGGCGACGTCGCGCTCATCCCCGAACCCGGCGCCGGGCTCTGCCTGGCCCTCGGCGGCGCGGCGCTCCTCTGCCGGCGTCGGTCACGCCGGCGCGACCACGGCAGCGCCGCCACGGCCGCCACCCCCGCCGCGGCCTGAGGCCCCCCAGGCCGCCTCCTCCAGACGCCGGTGCCACGCCGGCTGGAGCGCGAGTGTCCACAGACGCGCAGGCGTCCACGAGCCGCAACGGCGACGACAGCACCGCACCCCGACCGATCCACGATACTGCCGAGAGTAGCCCAGTCGCCGGCGCACAGGGCGCCGCCGGCACCCGCGAAGGATCCGCGCCGTCGCCAAGCCGCCCCGGGGCCGCCACGGGGCCGCGACCACGCGGCCTCCGCGCTCCAGACACGGACCGCCACAGACGCACACGGACCGCCACGGACGGGCGTCTCGGTCACGGAGTCGGCAGTCGGGCCTCGGGCGTCGGGCCTTGGGCGTCCACAGTCCCGTCGTCCTTCCCGGCGCCTCACCGCTCCACCGCGGCCGGCGCGGCCTGCTGGCGGTACTGGCGTGGCGCCAGGCCCATCTGGGTGCGGAAGAAGGCGCTGAACTGCTGCGGCTCGAGGTAGCCGCAGCGTCGCCCGACCTCGCGGATCGGCAGCGAGCCGTCGCGCAGCAACTGCCGGGCCAGGTCGAGGCGCCGACGGCGTATCTCGCCCGCCGGGCTGCGGCCCAGCGCCGCCTGAAAACGCATCTCCAGAGTGCGCCGGGAGACGCCAAACCGCCTCGCCAGGGCGTCGACCCGCAGCCACTCGTGCAGGTGGCCCTGGATGTAGGCCAGGCAGCCCGAGACGACCTCGTCGGTGCCATGCACCACCGACGACGAGGACCGCGACAGCAGGCACGTCGGTGGCACCACGACCCGGCGGACCGGCCCACGGTACCCGGCTAGACGCGCCGCCAGGAGCTCTGCCGCGGCCGCCCCCAGACGCCGGCCCGGCAGAGGGACGGTGCTCAAGGGGATGCCGGCAAAGACCGCGTCGAGGTACGAGTCGCCCACCCCCACCACCGCCACCTCCGACGGCACCGACAGCCCCAGACGACGACAGGACTGCACCACCGCCCGCGCCACCAGGTCGCTGGCACAGAAGACACCCGCCGGACGCGCCAGGCCCGCCAGCCAGTCGTCCAGCTCGTGAAGGCGCTGCGGCAGCCAGGTCAGACACGCCACCCCGGCCCTGCCCGTGCCCCCCGAGGCGTCCAGAGCCGCGAGGAAGCCATCCAGACGCGCGGCGCTATAGACGCAGCCGCCGAGGCCCACATAGCCGAGCGAACGCAGGCCGTTGCTCAGGAAGTGCTCCGCCGCCAGGCGGCCGATGGCGTGGTCATCGACCACCACCGAATCGATGCTGCGTATCGTCGACAGGCTCGAGGTGTTCACCCGCGGCACCGGACCCAGAGCCGCCGCCCAGGAGTCGCTCACGAACGACCCGATGACGCCGTCGACCATGCCGCCGCGCAAGAGTTCCGGCAGGCGGTCCTCCTGCGCCGCCGGCAAGGGCAGGACCTGCCAGTCGGTGTGCTGACCGAGGTAGTCCACGACGCCACGATGGACCTCGGTGGCGAGGTCCAACTGAGCATCGAAGAGCACCGCAACACAGCGTGACGAGGGCATGGTCTTCACCTGCGCATAACCATAACACACAATATCGCAAAAACGCACTTGGCGCCGAAGGCCGCGACGGCGACAGTGGTGGTATCGACAACAAACGCAGGTCCCCAGGGAGCGCAGGACACGCCCATGAAACGCGCCATCATCACCGGCATCACCGGCCAGGACGGCAGTTACCTCGCCGAGTTTCTCCTCGGCAAGGGCTACGAGGTCCACGGCATCATCCGCCGGGCCTCGAGCTTCAACACCGGCCGCATCGACCACCTGTACCAGGACCCGCATGTGATGGGCTCGAAGCTCTTCCTGCACTACGGCGACCTGGCCGACTCGATCCAGATGGTCAAGCTCCTCTTCGAACTGCGCCCGGACGAGGTCTACCACCTCGGAGCGCAGAGCCACGTCCGCGTCTCCTTCGACATTCCGGAGTACACGGGCGACGTCACCGGGCTGAGCGCGGTGCGCATCCTGGAGGCCATCCGCGAGACCGGCCTGACCGACAAGGTGCGTTTCTACCAGGCCTCGTCGTCGGAGATGTTCGGCCGCGTCGCCGAGACGCCGCAGACGGAGCGGACGCCCTTCTGGCCGCGCTCGCCCTATGCCTGCAGCAAGGTCTACGCCTACTGGCTCACGGTGAACTACCGCGAGGCCTACAGGCTCCACGCCAGCAACGGCATCCTGTTCAACCACGAGTCGCCGCGGCGCGGCGAGACCTTCGTCACGCGCAAGATCACGCGCTCGGCCACCCGGATCAAGCTCGGCCTGCAGGACTGCCTGTACCTGGGCAACCTCGACGCGGTCCGCGACTGGGGCTACGCCGGCGACTACGTCGAGGCCATGTGGCGGATGCTGCAGCAGGACCAGCCCGACGACTACGTCATCGCCACCGGCGAAGGGCACACCGTGCGGGAGTTCTGCGCCGAGGCCTTCGGGCTGCTCGATCTGGACTGGAAGCAGTACGTCCGGCACGACCCCCGCTACGAGCGCCCGGCCGAGGTCGACCTGCTCATGGGCGATGCCGGCAAGGCCCGCCGCGTCCTGGGCTGGGAGCCGCGCGTGACCTTCAAGGGCCTGGTGCGGCTGATGGTGGAGTCGGATCTGAAGCTGGCGCGGCAGGAACTCGCGTCGCTGCAGGCCAGCGCGTAAGGAGCCGAGCGATGGAACGCCAACGCATCTATGTCGCCGGCCACACCGGCATGGTCGGCTCCGCCGTGGTGCGGCGCCTGCGCCAGGACGCCGCGGTCGAGATCCTGACCGCATCGCACGCCGAACTCGACCTGCGCGACGCCCATGCCGTGCGGGCCTTCCTTGAACGCACGGCGCCGCAGGTGGTGGTGGTGGCCGCGGCCAAGGTCGGCGGTATCCACGCCAACAACACCTACCCGGCCGACTTCGCCTACGACAACCTGGCCATCGCCCTGAACATGGTCCACGAGTCGCACCGCTGCGGCGTACCGCGCCTGCTCTTCCTCGGCAGCTCGTGCATCTACCCGCGTCAGGCCCCCCAGCCGATTCCCGAAGAGGCCCTCCTGAGTTCGCCGCTGGAGCAGACCAACGAGGCCTACGCCATCGCCAAGATCGCCGGGCTGAAGCTCTGCCAGTACTACCGCCGCCAGTTCGGCGTCGCCTACCAGTCGTTGATGCCCTGTAACCTCTACGGCCCCGGCGACAACTACCACCCCGAGAACTCCCACGTGCTGCCCGCCCTCATCCGGCGCTTCTCCGAGGCCGCCGCGGCCGGTCTCGATGAGGTCGTGGTCTGGGGCACGGGCACCGTCCTGCGCGAATTCCTGCACGTCGACGACCTCGCCAGCGCCATCGTGCACACCCTGTCGAGCCCCCCCGAGGCCGACTGGCTGAACGTCGGCAGCGGCGCCGAGGTGACCATCCGCGACCTCGCCCTGCTCGTCGCCCGCGCCACCGGCTTCCGCGGCGCCGTGCGCTTCGACGCCACCAAGCCCGACGGCACCCCGCGCAAGGTCCTCGACTCCCGCCGTATCCTCGCCACCGGCTGGCAGCCGGCCATCACCCTCGAGGACGGCATCCGGCGCACCGTCGAGGACTTCCGGCGCGAACAGCACGACGGCGCCCTGCGACAGTAGACCGCACGGGGCCGCGCACGGGGCCGCGTGGACGCGGCCCTCGGGCTCGGGACACGGACCGGCACGGACGAACACGGACCGCCACGGACGGGCGCCACGGGAACGGTGTCGGGGGGCGAGGCCACCCGTCTGACCTGTCTGCCCCGTCTGCCCCGTCTGCCCCGTCTGCCCTGTCTGCCCCGTCTGCCCTGTCTGCCCTGTCTGACCTGTCTGACCTGTCTGCC
>JAAYZO010000345.1 GCA_012514865.1 Lentisphaerota bacterium
CGAGGTCACCTGCCGGGACGGCTCCACCAAGAGCGTCCAACTGCGGGCCAGCCTGCTTGGCGAGAGGTCGATGATCGTCATGCTTCTGGACGTGACCGCCCGCGAGCGCATGCAGGAGAGGCTCCGGCTGTCTGAACGCATGGCGGCGATCGGTCGGCTCGCGGGCGGGGTGGCCCACGACTTCAACAACCTGCTCACCCCCATCATCGGCAACGCCGAGCTGCTGCAGGAGTCGGCGGCGCCGGCGAGTGAGGAAGCCGTCCTGGCCGGGCAGATCCGTGCTGCCGGCACTCAGGCGGCGGAACTGACACGCAAGCTGCTGACCTTTGCACGCCGCGGCCCGAAGGCGTCGGCACCGGTAGACCTGCACCACGCCATCCGGTCGGTCCTGACGCTGCTGAGACGCTCCATCGACCGCGGCATCGAGCTGGCGACAGACCTCCAGGCGAGTTGCCCGTGGACCCTGGGCGACGAATCTCAGGTGCACTCGGCCCTCCTGAACCTCGGCCTGAACGCACGGGACGCCATGCCGCAGGGCGGCCGCCTCTGCGTCGCCACGCGCGACGTCCACATCGCCCCGGGTGACGACCGCCTGGGTGACGACGGGGTCACCCCGGGTGACTACGTCGAGATCCGCGTCAGCGACACCGGCACGGGCATCCCCGAGTCGGTCCGGCCGCGGATCTTCGAGCCGTTCTTTACGACCAAGGAGCCGGGCAAAGGCACCGGCCTGGGATTGGCCAGCGTCTACGGCTGCGTGAGAGGCCACGGCGGCAGTATCACGGTCGCCAGCCGCGTCGGCGCCGGAACGACCTTCACAATCCTGTTGCCGCAGCATCCGGCCGCGGCCGCGGATGCCACCCGGCCGCGCGAGGCTGCCGCCGTCGCGGCCCTGGGGAAGGCCCATGTCCTCGTGGTCGACGACGAAGCCGGCGTGCGTGACTACACCACACGCGTGTTGGGGAGGCTGGGCTATGCGGTGACGGCCTGCAGCGATGGGCGGGCGGCCCTGGCGTGCTGCCGGGTGCGCCCGGGCGGCTACGACCTGGTGGTTCTCGACCTTGTCATGCCGGAGCTCGGCGGCGCCGACACCTTCCACGCCCTCAGGGCGATGGACCCCGGACTGGCCGTGCTGCTGATCTCGGGCTACGACCGCAACGCGGGAGTCGACGCCCTGTTGCGGGATGGCGCCCGCGGCTTCCTGTCGAAGCCCTTTGCGGCCAGGGAGCTCTCGATGGCGGTAGCCGCCTGCCTGGCGGCGCCTTCGACAGGCCCAGCCGGCCCGGCCGCCGCCTCGCCGTGATGCCGGCCGACGCCGCGGCGCGAGGGCGACGGAGCGGCCGGGCGGGCGCTGACCACGGGCCGTGGGGCGGCTGCGGCCGTTCCTGGCCGGACGCGGCGGCAGCCGTGGCGGCGGGGCGCCGAGCGAGTAGATTCCTGGTGTGCACCGAGACACCACCGGCGGGCGTCGATGCGGCGGCCCGCGTTTGTGTGAGAACACCATGACATCCCGTAACGCCACGCCGCGCCATCGCGTCAGACCCGAGGACTTCTACCGCTCGGACGCCGAGAAGACCAAGCTGAACTGGCTCCTCTTCGAGTACGCCCTCGAGATGGAGTCCGCGATCCTGGGCGACCGCGAGCTGGTGGCCGACCTGCGCGCCGAGGGCGGCGTCGACGGCGACGCGATCGCGCGGGTCTGCGTCACCTACGCGAAGAGCCTCAGGCGCGAGATCCTCGACCGCCTGGAAAACCGCAACCAGGCCATTCGCATCGGCTACGAGCCGCTCGAGAAGGCCCTCCCGGAGGCCACCGACGAGCTGATCGACCGGCTGCTGACCCACGCCGCCGAGTCCTGGGACAGCCTCGTCGACGCCTGCGTTGAGTGCCCGACACGCTGCGCCAGCGAACGCGACGCCCCGGCGCCGATGTTCGACGACCCGGACCTCCGGGACTGACATCCGGGTCGCCGCGGCGGGCCGTCGCTCGTCGCGGCGGGCGCGGCCGGTCGTGCCGCGTTTCTGGGAGACGGAAGCCATGCATCGATTGCGAGGCGTCACGGGTGCCGCAGGGGCCCTCCTGGTCCTGTGGCTCGGCGCCGCCATCAGCCAGGGAGCCGACATGCCGACGACGACAGCCACCGTGCCCGAGGCACCCCTGCGGAAGGACCCCGCCGAGCACTGGTCGCCGGATCTCCTGGCGCAGGTGCCGTCCTTCCGTCCGGCGGGCTTCCCCGACAGCGAGTCGGCCGGACTGCAGGCGATCCTCTACGACGGCGTCGCGGTTGGCGGCGCCGCGGCGCCGGTGTTCGCCTACATCGGCATGCCGAGCACGCCGCCACCGGCGGGCGGCTACCCGGGGGTGGTGCTGGTCCACGGCGGCGGCGGCACGGCCTTCCCGGCCTACGTCAAGCTCTGGACCTCCTACGGCTTCGCCGTGCTGGCCATGGACTGGTACAACCAGCGCCCGGTGATCACCGACCCCACCCGCGAGGGCGAGAGCCAGCTCGAGCGGCAGCCCCTGCCGGGCGGTCGCCGGCAGGACCACGTGGCCAATGTCGCCAACATGGTCCTGGCGCACTCGCTGCTGCGCAGCCTGCCGCAGGTCGATGCGACGCGCACCGCCCTGGTCGGGCTCTCCTGGGGGAGCTGGTATGGCGCCGTCGTCGCCGCCATCGACCCGCGCTTCCGCGGCGTCATCGAGATCTACTGCGGCGCCTACGACCTGAGCCGGCACCCGATCATCAGCGGCGTCTACCTGCATGCCGCCAAGGTGCCGATGTACTGGGTGGCCAGCACCAACGACCAGAATGTCACCCCCGAGGGCCTGCAGCGCGGCTTCGACGAATGCGCCACGCTGCACAACGCCTCGATGGTGATCCGGCTGCCGCACTCGCACGTCGGCTTCCAGTTCACCTCCTGCCGACGCGTGGCCGAGCACTTCCTCATGGACCGCCCGCCCCTGCCCCGGCTCGGCCGCAGCACCCTCGCCGACGGGCGGATCTCGGCGCCGGTGCTGCACGAGGGCAAGGGCATCATCCGCACCATCCTGTGCTACACGACCGACCGCGACGAGCCGGTGTCGCACCTGCGCCAGTGGCACGACGCCCCGGCGGAGCGCGACGGCAACACCATCTCGGCGGCGCTGCCGCCGGGGGTCTTCCAGTGCTTCCTGTCGGCCTACGACGAGGACACGCGCTGGAATGACTGCTGTGGCTCCAGCGACCTGCAGACCCTGCCGCGGCCCTGAGGACGCGCCGGCGGCGCCGTCCGGCGGGCGGGACGAGGATCGACCAGGGGGACCTGGCAAGGCGTCACGGGGATGCGAACGCCGGCACGGCGGGCCGCACCCCGAGGAACAGAGGAGACCATTGGATGCAGAGACTCCACCCGCGCGGAAACCGTCAAGGCTCGCGGCGACGGCAGATCCTGGCCGTGGCCGTCGGTATCGCCATCGAGGCCCTGGGGGCGACCACCAACCTCGTCGCCAACCCCGGCTTCGAGGAGGTCACCCCCGAGGGCTTCGCCAAAGGCTGGGACGAGGGCGGGTTCGGCAAACTCGGCGTCACCGTCGCCCTCGAGAGCACCGGCGCCCAGGCCGGTCAGCACTGCCTGCGCCTGCGAGGAACCCCGAACTCCTTCACGACCTGCGCCGGCAGACGCATCGAGGTCAAGGCCGACTGCGAGTACTGGGTCACCTGGTGGTACCGCGCCGAGCAGCCCGCCTCGAGCCGGACGTACCTCTTCCTGCAGACCAATACCGGCCAGCGTGTCTTCCCGCACACCGACCGCCACGGCGATGTCGACTGGACCTTCGCCATGGCCCGCTACCGCACCGCCCCGGACGAGCACTGGATCAGCCCGGTGCTGACCATGCATACCGCCCTCGACCAGGTCGGCGCCTCGTGGTGGGACGAGATCCGCATCAGCGAGGCGCTCCCGCCTGACCTCGAGGCCGCCTGGCGCCGTCAGCAACCCTGGGATGACCCGCCGGCAGAGACCACCGCCCGCCGCCTCTGGCGCGGCCCGGAGGCGGTGGTCTGGATGGACCAGGCCGAAGCGCGGCTCTACCCGACCACGCCCCTGCCGTCCGACGCCGCCGGCGCTGACGCCATCAGGATGGCGGCGCCCGGCCGCGGTCATGGCCTCTGTCAGGTGGTGGTCACGCCGCAGGCCGACCTGGCGCCGCTGCGGCTGGAGCTGACGGCGCCCGACGGTCCGGCGACGCTGCCAGCGGAGGCCCTGACTGCCCGCGTCGTGCGCGCGGTCGCAGTCCAAGAGACGCGCGATCGGTCGTTCCCAAAAGGCCCGACTCCGGATCCGCTCGTCGTGCCAAGCGGCGGTGAGACGGCGACGGCCGGCCGCAACGTGGTCTTCTGGCTGGAGTGGGCCCCGCCGGCAACGGCTCCCGCCGGCGATTACGCCGCCGAGGCGCGTCTCTACGCTGGCGAACGCCTCCTGGCCACACTGCCGCTGGCGCTGCGGCGCTGGAGCTACGACCTGCCCGAGGTGCCGCAGTGCCGCTCGATGGTCATGCTCGGCAGCGGCCACCTGCGGCGGTTCTACCCGACCCTGGACGAAGACGCGGTCCTAGAGCTGGCCTGGGACCTCCTCGGGCGGCATCGCCTCAGCGGCTTCAACCTCACCATCTTCCCGGCGGTCCGCGTCGTCGACGGCGCCATGACCCTCGACTGGAGCCGCTTCGACCGCATCCTGGCCGCGGCGCAACGCCACCGCGCCACCGCCCTGACCATCGGGCCGATGATCGGCGGCGGCTGTAGCGAGGGCTGGATGCCGCGCTTCAAACTCGCCGGCACCACCGCCCTCGCCGACCCCGGCTTCGACGCGGTCTACCGTGACCTCAACCGCCAGATCGCCGAGCGCCTGCGCGCCGCCGGCTGCCTGGAGATGGCCTACGTGTACCCCTACGACGAGCCCGAGGCCGACTACATGGACAAGATCGCCAGGCTCTGCGATCTGATCCACGAGGGGGCTCCCGACCTCAAGGTCCTGATGACCACCGACCCGGCCACCGGCACGGCGCTGGGGGACAGGGTCCAGGCCTGGATCGTGCCCTGGAGCCGGGCCACCCCGGATGTCACCGGCCGACGTCGCCAGGCCGGCGACGAGATCTGGGTCTACAACATGATTGCCTCGATCGAGAGCGCCCCCCTCGACCACCGCACCTTCTTCTGGCACGCCCTCGCCGCCGAAGCTGCCGGGGGACTGCTCTGGAATGCCTGCTGGTGGAACGGCATCGACCCGTGGGAGAACCCGACCGCCAAGCCCGTTCCCGTGGGCCGGCAGCGCGAGAGCCTCTACCACTACTCGGCTGGGCAGGCCTCGCTGTTCTATCCGGCTCCGGACGGCAGAGGCCCCCTGGTGCCCAGCCTGCGCCTGGCCCTCATACGCCAGGGCATCGAGGACTTCGATCTGTTCACCAGCCTGATGCAGGCCTGGCAGGCACGCCTCACGGCATTGCCAGACGCGGCGGCCGCGGCCGCGGCGCTGGCGGCGGCGCGGCGCGACTGGCTGGCGCCGGTGGTGCTGGATGCCCTCAGCAGCACCCGCAGCGCCGACCGCGTCGAGGCCCTGCGCCAGCTCCTGGCCGCCGAGCTGGAGGCCGTGACGCAGTCACCGCTGGTCATCGCCAGCCTCGGGCGCGCCGCCGACGGCCGCCTGCAGGTCCGCGGCGTCGCCGAGGCCGACACCGATCTGGCCCTCGCCGGCCACCCCATCGCCCTCGCCGCCGACGGCGCCTTCTCCTGCGAGGTCACCCCGGAGGCCGTGGCCGACGGCCTGCGCTGGAGCGCCGCCAAGGGCCCCGCCCGCAAGGCCTGGTCCTGGCCCGGCCTGAAGTAATGCCGGGCCGGCCGCGACCGCCGGCGGCTCAGGCGCCGCCGAGGAGCTCGAAGCTCTGCCGGTAGTAGCGCAGGAACTCGGTGGCGCAGGTGACATCGCCGGCCGCCGGGAGTTCCGCCAGACAGTAGCCCTCGTAGCCGCCGGCCTTGAGGAGCCGGAACAGCTCGGCGTACGGATAGCCGCAATGCAGGCGGTTGATGTGCACCAGGCCGATGCGGTCGGCCAACAGCCGGAAGTGCGGCTCGATCCGGCCGGCGGCATCGAGGTCGTTGGGGTAGTTCGAGTTCCAGCAGACCTTGGCATTCGGATGCGGCGCCGCCGCCATGATCGCGGCCAGGTTCGGCGGCAGGCAGGTGGTCTTGCCGTGGACCTCGAGACGGATCTCCACGCCGAAGTCGGCCGCGTCGGCCGCGACCTCGTTCAGCGCCCGGCCGATCTGCGCCAGCGTGCGCTCGGCCGGGATGCCCTCCGGCAGGGCGTTCGGACGCACCTTCACGCCGTCAGCGCCCACCGCCGCCGCCAGCCGCACGGCCGCCTTGGTACCGTCGATCTGGCGACGCAGCTCGGCCGGGTCGGGGGAGTGGTACTCGTAGGTGCTCCCCAGGCCGACCAAGTGCACCGGGCTGTCGGCAAAGCGCGCGGCGACCTCGCGACGCTGCGCCTCGGTGAGGGTGATCTCGACGCCGTGCGCGTGGCTGGTGCGCAGCTCGACGCCGGCCAGGCCGACCTCCTGACAGACGCGCAGCACGGTCTCCAGATCCCAGGTCGACGCGATGTTGTAGGTGACCAATCCAAGCTTCATGGTACCATCCTCGGTTGACGGCGCGGTCCTGCCGACGCGGATCGCCGATGCCGCAACATGGCCGCCGGGGGGCGTGAAGGCAAGCCCCGGCGGCGACGGACACGGCGGAAGCGCCGAGAGGCTCGGCGTCCCGACCGCCAGAGGCAACAGGCGACCGGACAGGGGAAGGATGCGGCCATGACGACGATGCGTGGGTGGGCTCTGATCAGCGGCCTGATGGCAGCGGCGGCCCTGATGGCCTCGTGCGTCAGCCAGCCGGCGACAGCACCGACCGGCGACAGCGGCGCGGGCCTCGAGGCCCTCGATGGCATGGCGGCCGTACAGGCATGGCTCCAGGAGCCCCGCGGCCGACGCGTCCTCATCTATCACTCGCCGCGCTGCGATTTCTGCAAGGGCGTCCTGCAGGCCGTCGACGAGGTCCGCCCCGAACTCGCCCCCACGGCACGCGTCGCCACGGTCGACATCGACAGCAACCCCGACGTCGCCACCGCTCAGTGCATCGGGCCGGTGCCGGTGGTGGTCTTCCTCGATGGCCCGCGCGAGATCCGGCGCTGGCGTGTCGCCCGCCCGGCGCCGATGGTCCGGCGCGGCCTGCGGGCTTTCTTCGCCCCGGAGCCGTAAGCGCCCGGACCGGAGGCCGGCTGCCTCACATGATCTTGAAGCGCGGCAGGTCCTGAATGTCGACCAGGCCCACAGCGCAGCCACGCTCATCCACGACGATGACGTCGTCGATCTTGCGCTCCTCCAGGAGCTTGACCAGCTCGATGGCCATGGCTTCAGAGCGTATGGCGATGGGCTTCGGGGTCATGACGGTGCGGATCGGCGCGGTCAGGACGGCCGCGTCGCGCGTCACCTGACGGCGGAAGTCGCCGTCGGTGAAGATGCCCATGAGCAGGCCGTCGGCGGCCACGACAGCCACGGCGCCGCAGCGCGAACGCGTCATCGCCTGCAGGGCCTCGAGCACCGGCGTCTCCGGGCCCACGGCCGCGAAGCGCTCGCCGGTGCGCATGATGTCGGTCACACGCAGCGAGATGCTCCGGCCGATCGCCCCGGCCGGATGCAGCCGCGCATAGTCGTCCAGGCCGAAGCGGCGGCACTCGAGCAGGACGATGGCCAGGGCGTCGCCGAGCGCCAGGAGGGCCGTCGTCGTCGTCGTGGGGGCGAGGTTGAACGGGCAGGCCTCGCGCGGCACCGTCATCGGCACGACCAGATCCGACCACTGCGCCAGACGGCTGTCGGGAGCGCCCGTGATCGCCACCACACTCACGCCCATGCGCTTGACCGCCGGCAGCAGGCCGAGCAGTTCGTCGGTCTCACCGCTGTAGCTGAGGGCCAGCAGGAGGTCCTCCGCCGCCAGCACCCCGAGGTCGCCATGCACCGCATCCACCTGATGCAGAAACACCGCCTGCGAGCCGGTGCTCGCCAGGGTCGCCGCCAGCTTGTGGCCGATGTGACCGCTCTTGCCGATGCCGCAGACCACCAGCTTGCCGCCGCGCTGCAGGACGGCCAGGCAGCGGTTCACCAGGGCCGCGAAGGCCTCGTCGAGGCCATCCTGCAGCGCCCGCAGGCCCTCGATTTCGATGTCCAGCACCTGGCGCGCCCGCCGCAGAAGGTCCGCCGAGGAGGAAAGAGGCTCGGAAACAGCGTTTTTTTCGCTATGAGACATTGCATTGGCCTCAAGATGGGGTGTACTGTGCTGGCGACAGCGAGAGTGCGAGAGGCGGCTCCTGCGACAACGGGCTGCAGTCGATGCTCAATATAGGCGTCCGGTAGGTCCGGTAAAGGTGAACCGCCCCCCAGTGTAAGGAGTGAAGAGACCATGGCTGAAACGGCGTACTGCGTCAAGTGCAAGGCCAAGAAGACGATGGACAAGGCCAAGAAGGTCACCATGAAGAACGGCCGACCGGCCATGAAGGGCGTCTGTGCCGCCTGTGGCTGCGGCATGTACAAGATCCTGCCGGTGAAGTGACGCGCTCGGCCGACCACGGCCGAACGCTCTGTCCGCAAGACTCACGGCCCCGCCATCGGGGGCCGTGAGTCTTGTCCTTTAAAGCCCCGGCGGCCCCGGCCGAGCGGCCGGCATTGCCGGGGCGGCCCCCGTGTCCCCCGACCAGGCCAGCGTTGGCCGTTACCGTCCCCTGCCCCCCCGCGTCCCCCATGTCCCCCGGCGTCGGCGTTCGTACGCCGTTGTCGCGTGCCGGCGTGACGACGATGGCCACCGGTGCCATCGGGCCGCTTCCGGTCCGCGGGCTCTGGAGCTATAGTACAGACCAAAGCGAGACCGAGCGAGGCATTTCAGGATGATGGCACGGCGCCGGTGGGTCGCTCAAGGCGAAGGCGGCGCCGCATAGGGTTTTCGTTGGGAAAGGCATGCCGGCGATGGCAGAAGAACTCTCTTGTGTTGTGGTCACTCCGTACACGATCAGCAAATCGCGCACGGGGGCAGTGTTGGCGCGACTGTTCAGCCGTGTCTCGGCAGAGCTGGTGGCGACCCAGATGTTCGCCGTCACCCGGGAGATGGCCGAGCGTTACGCCGAGAGCATCCAGTGCGGTGAGAGCGCCGAGGATGACCGGTACCGCCTGGTCATCCGCGACTACATCCAACGGGACTTCAGCCCGCTGGAGGGCGGCCAGCGCCTGCGCCGGGCTCTGCTCCTGGTCTTCCGCGGCGAGCAGGCCTGCAAAGAGGTCGCCGACGTCGTCGGGCGCCTGCACATCAGCAGCGCCAGCGGCGAGAGCATCCGCGACACCTTCGGCGACCTGGTCTACAACGAGGACGGCTCGGTGCGCTACTTCGAGCCGGCGGTGCTGACCTCGGGACTGCGCGAGCGCGCCGCGGCCGACCTGCGCATGTGGCTCGAGTTCGCGCGGCAGCAGCCGGCGCTGCTGGACCGCGTCTGCTCCTACCAGAACCCGGCGGCGGTCGAGCAGACCCTGGTGCTGATCAAGCCCGACAGTTGGCGCCAGCGCAGTTCGCGGCCGGGGTCGGTGATTGACATGTTCAGCCGCACCGGCCTGCGCATCATCGGCATGAAGCTCTGCCGCATGAGCGTCGCCCAGGCCCTGGAGTTCTACGGACCGGTTCGCGATGTCCTGCGCTCGAAGCTGGCGCCCGGCATCGGCACCCGGGCCCGTCAGGTCCTCGAGAAGGAGCTCGGCATCACGCTGCCGCAGTCCATCGAAGCCGAGCTGGCGCAGAGCGTCGGCGTGCCCTTTGCCCAGAAGCAGTTCGAGGACATCGTCGAGTTCATGACCGGCAGCCGGCCGGCGCTCTGCCAGGGGGCCGACCTCGAGGCCGACGGCAAGGTGAAGTCTCTGGCCCTGGTCTACGAGGGCGAACACGCGGTGCAGAAGATCCGCGACGTCCTCGGCCCGACCGACCCGACCAAGGCGCCGGGAGGCACCGTCCGCTCGGAGTTTGGCTCGAATATCATGGTCAATACCGCTCACGCCTCCGACAGTGCCGCCAATGCCCGCCGTGAGATGGGCATCCTCAAGCTGCACGAAGGCAACTTCGTGCCGCTGGTCACGCGGGCTCTGGCGGAGCTCGGGCTGTGAGCGACGCCCCGGCAGCCTCGACCGCGGCGGACCGCGTGGTCCTGGTCGACGGCTACAGCCAGATCTACCGGAATTTCTACGCCATCCGCGGGCTGACCTCGCCGACGGGTCAGCCCAGCAACGCCCTCTACGGCATGGCGCGTTTCCTGCTCAGCCTGGACACGGCCTTCCCGCACACCTACGGGGCGCTCGTGCTCGACAAGGGCCGGCCGGCGCACCGCCTGGCCCTCCTGCCGGAGTACAAGGCGACACGGCCGCCGATGCCGGACGACCTGCGGGCGCAGGTCGAACCGATACGGTCCTGGGCCACCGCCCTGGGCTGGACGGTCCTCCAAGTCGAGGGCTTCGAGGCCGACGACCTCATCGCGGCCGTGGTGGCCGCCTGCCCGCAGCACGAGGTCGGCATCGTCACGCAGGACAAGGACCTCGGCCAACTGGTCGGGACGCGCGTCAGCCTCCTCCAGGCCGCGCCCAAGGGCGGCCTGGAACGCCTCGGCGTCGCCGAGGTCACGGCCAAGTTCGGCGTGCCGCCCGAGCGCCTCTGCGACTACCTCGCCCTGGTGGGCGACGGCGTCGACAACATCGCCGGCGTGAATGGCGTCGGCCCGAAGACCGCGGTGACACTCCTGCGGCGTTTCGGCAGCGCCCAGGGCATCCTCGAGCACGCCGCCGAGATCGAGAAGCCGGCGCTGCGACAGGCCGTCAGCGCCGCCGCCGTGACCCTGCAGCGTAACCTCGCCCTCATCGCCCTCACCCGGACCCTCCCGCCCGACTGGCGCAGCCTCGAGGACATCCGCCGGCGTCCCCCGAACTGGGACGCCCTCCTCGACATGGCCCGCGAGTATGGCTTCAAGTCGCTCCTCGCCGACCTGGAGAAGCGCCGCCAGGAGGCCTGCACGCCGCGGCTCTTCGCCTAACCTGGATTATTCGCGAAGCGCGGATGCTTCGCGAATAATCCAGGCCAGGCTAGTGTGTCGTCCCGCAAATCCAGTGTCTTATTCTCAGCGCCCTATTGAGTGTGCCAGACGCCGCACATGGAGCGCGAGCGTCCGCGCGAGCCACGTTGTCGTCGCCTAGGCGAAAGACAACGTTCTTTTGGGACGACACACTAGCGCCGCCGCTCAAGGCGCGTCAGGGCCTCGGCCGCATCGAAGAGGGCCGTCAGGACATCGGCCGCCACACGCAGGAGCAGCGCCGCCGCCGCGCCACTCAGGAGCAGCGCGACCGTCTTGGCCAGGCCACGCCGGCGCACGTCGGCACGCTGACGCGACAGCGCCTCGAGGGCGGCGTCGTCGAGATCGAGACGACCGCGCAGGCGCTCCAGGCAGTCGTCGGCAGCCCACGAGGTCTGCACGGCGCCGGCCACGTCACGGCACACCGCCTCCAGATGGCTGGCCAGTTCCTCGCCGCGGAGCTGGTGACCGGCCTTGACCAGCTCGCTCTGAGCCCGCCGCAACTCGGCCAGCTCCTGCACCAGTCGCAGTCGACGCCCCTCGGGACTGGGCGCCGGAATGACCTGCCGGAGGCTGGCCAGGGCGGCCGCCGCAGCGTCGATGCGGGCCTGCACAGCCGGCCCGCCGCCGAGCGACCCGAGGACCTCCAGGAAGCTCCCGGCCTGGTCCAGGGTGTCAAGACGGCGCTGCCGCTCGCTCTGGTCCATGGCGGTGTAGAGGCCGTCGTCACGACTCTCGAGCTGACGCCGCAGGCCCTCGATGCGCGCCTCCAGCGCCATCGCCTCGGGCCCGCGCGAGGCCTCCAGTCCCCGACGGATCTTCTCGGCCTTGCTGCGCAGACTCTCGAGCAGCCAGTCGGTGGACGCTCCGAAACTGGCCGTCATGCCCGCCTGAAGACCCTCGACGTAGCCCTGGTGAGCCGCAAGCGCGGACCGCGCCGCCGCCAGGTCGCGGCGGTCGCGGACAGCGTCGGGGAAGGCCGCCGACGGCACTGGCGGCATAGCCACGCCCGGTACCGCCGCCGCCACGGCCGCGGCCGCGCCGGCACAGGCCGCCCGCAACGACGCCACATCGTCGCCGTAGCCGGGGGCAGAGCGGAGCGTCAGGTCCGCCAGCGCGGCACGCAGAAGCAGGAGCTGCACCACCGCAGCGGCAACGCCCGCCGCCAGGCAGAACAGCCCGCCGACGGCGGCGGAACGCGCCAGGAATCGCCCCCAGCGGTACGATGGCTGCGGCTGCACAGAAGACTCGGTGACGGGCTCTGCCATGGCGTCTGCACCCCCATGCCGTCGCGGTTCACCTGGTCCTCAGCATAGCCCCGCCTGCGCCCCGCTGCCACGTCGCGGCAGGGCTGTTTGAAAGTCCGGTTCTGGCACCCCTCCAGGGTGCATGGCGTGCAATCCGCGTTTCCGGGGGTCGGGCTGCGCGCGACCCCCGGCTACGATCTGGCACCCCTCCAGGGTGACCGAGTGAACGCCGTCGCGATCTTCAAACAGCCCTGGGCACTGGGTCGGGGACGTTCCTCTTCTGCGATTGGCGGAGTACATTCCGGGGCGTGGCCGTGGCTGTCGCCATTCCAGAGGTTGTGGAGGTCGTCTCGGAAACGCTCAGGAGGGCCGTCCCGATGAAGCTGTCAGCGGTTCTGCTGCAAGGTGTCCTGTCATCGAGTCTGGCCTGGTCGGCGCTGGCCGGCGAGGCCGCCACGCTTCCGGAGGGCTCGGCGATGCACGTGACCATCCAGGTCGACTTCGGTGCCGACATCGGCCAGAACTTCGGGACTCTCTTTGAGGTCACGGACCGTGAGGGTCGGATCGTGGCCGGTGCCGGCTTCCAGGGGCTGTACAACACCACCTGCCGGAATGACCGCCGGGCGCTGCAGTGCTTTGTTCGTCCGGCGGTGGAGACCACCGCGCCGGTGCACGACGCCCTGCCGCGCTTCAGCGCCGACACCGGTGTCTACATCGGCGATGTCGACGGCCGCCTCCTCGTCCGGCCGCTGCTGTCCGCGAGCCGGCCGCAGCTCTGGGATGCCGCCGCCGGGGCCTGGGAGCCATCGGCGGAGCACGCCGCCGCCGGGCTTCTCGGCGGCGACGGCGCCACGCACCTCGGCGACGGGGTGCTGACCTTCGAGCGCGGCCGGATTGCCTACCGCGGTGAGACCATCCTGGCCGCGCCCGAGCGCGAGACCATCCACCACGTCTACTACGCTCAGGGGCACCTGTTCTTCTACCACGACCGGCGCGGCGTCGACGAGGCGGACTCCTTCACGCGTGTCTGTGCGCTGCCCTGGCAGCCCGGCCAGCCGGCCCCGGACCTCTCCAAGGCCATCGCGCAGCCGACAACCACGCTGCGGCAGACGACGTGGGCCTGGGGTCAGCTCGGCGAGACGGTCCTGACCGTGACCAACTGGGGCGGCGTCTACGCCTTCCGCGGCGGCGCCTGGCGGACGCTGCGCACCGTGGACGGCAAGAGCTTCCAGGTCTACGCGATGCTGAACTACTACGACCGCCTGCTCCTGGGCCAATACCCGACCGGGTGCATCTACGAGTTCGACGGCGAGTCGATGCGCCTGCGCGAGCTCTGGCCGCCGTGCCTGCCGGGTGTGGCGACCTACAGCCGCGAGGCGCAGGCGCTGGCGCTCTACCGGGGCGACCTCTATGCCACGGTGTGGCCGTGGGCCGAGGTCTGGCGCTACGACCGCCATGCCGACAGATGGACACCCATGGAACGGCTCTTCACCCAGCCGCCGCTCACCGCCGCCGTCGGGCATCCGTACGAGGCCGAGATCGTCGCCTACAACCAGGCCAACGGCACAAAGCATGTCATGAACGACTGGGGCCAGCGCGCCAACAGCCTCGTCAGCGTCGGCGACGCGCTCTACGTCGGCACCTCCAACAAGGGCGGCACGCCGCGGCCGGAGGGGTATACCTTCATCACCGACGCGGCCCTAGCCGAGTACGGCCTGGTGCACCGCTTCCGCTGGCCCGGCCAGATCACCGGCCAGGTGCGCTGGACCGGCGCTCCGACGACCTTCGAGGTCGTCGTCGCCGAGGGCCGTCTGCGCCTCCTCCAGGACGGCCGCGAGCTGTCGGCCGCGGCGGTGGAGCCGAGTCTGAGCGCCGGGCTTGCCGGCGCCACCGTGACCTGGGGCAGGGGGATGTACGGCCCCCTCGCCGGGACCATCCTGAGCCACCGGCCCGAGTGATACGACCGCCGGCGGCGGCGACGGGCTGGGTCCACGGGCGGCGCCGCGGACCTCCTCGAGCGGGGTGGGCGCGCCTGCCTCGCGCGGGCTGACGTGCGGGCGCCGCGGCCGGCGCCCATCCGGGTCCACGGACGGCGCCGCGGACCACCTTGGGCGGGGTTACAGTAGGGCCATGGCCATC
>JAAYZO010000041.1 GCA_012514865.1 Lentisphaerota bacterium
CAACGGCCTTCACTCTGATCGAGGTCCTGGTCGCAGCCCTGGCCGGCGCGGTGCTGATGGCGGCGTTGCTGGCGGCCCTGGCCGGTGCCTGGCGGCTGCAGGAGCAGTCCCACCGTCGCGAGGTCGAGGCGCTGCGGCGTGAGCAGGCCCGCCAGATCCTCGTCGCCGAGCTGGCCGCGGCCGTGCCGCCGGTCGGGCTCCTCGCCGCGGCCATGACCGCAGTCCGCGTCGACGCCGCGCCCTGGCGGCACGACGAACTGGAGTGGGTCAGCGCCAGCGGCGCCCGCAACCCCGATGACACCGGACCCGACGTCCTCTACCTGCGCTACGCCCTGGCCGAGGCCGAGACACCGGGGGCCTTCAACCTGGTCCGCAGCGTCCGCTACAACCCCCTGGTGGTCGAGACCGCCGAGCCGGCCGAAGAGGTCATCATCGAGGACGTCGTCTCGCTGGCCGCCTGGTGGTACGACGGCGAGGATTGGGTCGAGTCGTGGGACTCGACGGTGATGGAGAACCGCCTTCCCGAGGCGGCCCACCTGCGCCTCGACTTTGCTGACCGTGACGGGGTCACCCCGCCGCCGCTGGAGGTCGTCGTGCCTCTGCTGATGCGCAGCGCCGAGAGCAGCGGGGGTGCCCCATGACCCGGCGCCGGCAATCGGGCAGCATCCTGGTCCTCACCCTCTGGCTGGCCGCCGGCCTGGCCGCGGCCGCCCTGCTGACCGGCCATGCCACCGTCCTGCGTCAGCGCCGTGCCGCCGACGCCACGGCGGCGCTGGCCGCGGAGCACGCGGTCGAGGGCGTCCTGCGCTACGTGATCGAGGTCCTCGCCGCGGCGCCGCGGCAGGACGAGCTTCCCGAAGCGGGCACCTACGAGGCCGCGGATATCGAGGTCGGCGGCTGTCGCGTCTGGCTCCTCGGCGAGGACCACGACCTCGATGACAGCGAGCCGAGCTTCGGGCTGCAGGACGAGGCCGGCCGGCTGAATCTGAACAGCGCGCCCCTGGAGTGGCTCGAGGCCCTCCCGGGCATGACCGCCGAGCTGGCGGCCGCCATCGTCGACTGGCGTGACAGCGACGCCGAGCCGCTGCCGAATGGCGCCGAGAGCGAGACCTACCTGGCTCTGGATCCAGCCTATGTCGCCAAGGATGCGCCCTTCGAATCTGTCGGCGAGATGCACCTCCTCAACGGCGCCGACCGGCGACTCTTCCAAGGCCTCGACCGCAATCGCAACGGCCTCCTGGAAGCCTGGGAACGCGACCTCCAGGAGGACGGCGCCGGGCGCTTCGAGGACACTCCCGACCGCGGCCTGATGGCCCTCCTGACCGTCCATAGCCGCGCCGCCGCCAGTGCGGGTGCGGGCAGCGAGGCGCCGGTCGATCTGAATGGCGACGCCAATGCCGTGCGCCGTCTGCTGAACGAGCTCTTCGGCGAGCGTGCCGTGGCCATCGCCGGCGCCGCCGGCGTCGGCACGAGCCGCTTCGACAGCGTGCTCGCCTTCTGCCTGCGCGGCGGCCTGGACGACGCCGAGGCCGAGCGGCTCTGGGACCGCGTCACCGTCGGCGACCGCGCCGCGACCAGCCCGCTGAATGTCGCCACCGCGACGGCGGCCGCGCTCGCCTGCCTTCCCGGGGTGGGCCCGGACCGCGCCGAGGACCTGGTGGCCTACCGCGAGAGCCACGCCGGCACGATGCGCACGCCGCTCTGGCTGGCGACCGCCCTGGACACCGACACGGCCCTCGCGGCGGGGCCGCAGGTCACCGCGCGGAGCTGGCAGGTCGCCGCCGATATCGTCGCGGTCAGCCCGTCGGGGCGGGCCTTCCGGCGCGTCCGCTATGTCCTGGACCGCCGGCAGGACCGGCCGGTCGTGGTGTCACGCCGTGATCTCACCCACCTGGGCTGGCCCCTGGGCGAGGCCCTGCGCCGAGAAACGATGACGATCTCCAGGGAGGACTCGTGATGGCCTGGACGCGCCCCAGCCCACTGCTGATCATGGTCTACGACAAGACCACCCTGACGGCCCTGCGCGTCAACGGCGCCCAGGCGCCGCTGAGCGTACCGCTGGCGGTGAATCCGCTGACCGACGACCCGCAGGTGGTCGCGCAGGAGTGGCGCGAGCGCCTGCGGCCGCTCGGGCGGCTGCCGCGGCGGGTGGTGGTCGGGCTGCCCCTGAGCCGCATTCTGGCCTGCACGGTGCCGTTGCCGACATTGCCCGAGAGCGAGGCCGAGGCCTACCTCCGGCTGCAGGCCGAGCGCGAGTTCCTGCTGCCCCCGGAGGAACTCCGTCTGGGTCTGGCTGTGAATAGCGCCGCTGCCGGCGGTCTGGCGGTGCTGGCGGCCCTGGCCGGGCGCTCGTTTGACAACCTCGAGCGCAGCCTGCGCCTGGCGGGCTTCCGTCAGATTACCCTGGCGCCCGCCGTGGCGGCGGCGTCCGGCACCGGCACCGGCCTGCGCCTGGTCATGGCCGACGACGGCGCCGACCTCGTCGGCAGCCTCGACGGCCGCATCGTCTTCCTGCGCCGCCTGGCGGCGGGCAGCGGCGACCCGGCCGCGGATGGCGCGGCCCTTCCGGCGCTCCTGGGCGACCTCCGCATCAGCCTTCGGCAGATCCCGGAGGCCCTGCGCGCCGCCGTGCCGACGGTCGAGGTCGTCGGTCATGCCGCGGCCGCCGACGGCCTGGCGGCGGCATTGCGCCAGGCGGGTGTCTTTGGCGCCTGGGCCGTGCAGGCCCGGGCGGCGTCGCCGAGTGTCGCCGGGATGCTCTGCGCAGAGCTCGCCGCCGGCCTCGGCGGCGGGCGGGCGCCGCTCCTGGCGCTGTCGCCGCTGCCCTCGGCGCGGGTGTCGACCGGCCTCGCGCGCTGGCGGCGGCCGCTGCTCACCGCCGCGGCGCTGGTCGCGCTGCTGGCCATCGTCGGCCTGTCGCTGGCGCTGCACCAGTCGCGGCAGCGCGCCCGGCTGCGCTCCGAGTGGGAGCGTCTGTCGCCGCGGGTGGAGACAGTCCGGGCTCTGATCGACTCGGCGCGGTCGCGCCAGCCCTGGCTCGGGGACGATGCGGTCACCCTCGACCTGCTGCGGGCCATCACCCTGGCCTTCCCGGAGCGCGGCAGTGTCTGGACCACGCGCCTCGAGATCAGCGGGCGCAGCCAGGTCGTCCTGGCCGGCCAGGCCAGCGACCGCGATGCCTGGCTGAAGACCCTGGCGGGGCTGCGCCAGACGGCCGGCGTGCGCGACCTGCGCGTCACTCAGGCCCGCGAGGCCGCCGCCGGCCAGGCGCCCCTGGCCTTCGCCGTGAGTTTCACCTGGTCGCGGCCCGTCGCGGGTCGGGCCGTTGCCGAGGAAAGGCTATGACACGCCTGCAGACCCTACGTCGTGAACGACTGCTCATCGTCCTGGCCGCGGCCGCCGTGGGGCTGCTCCTGCTGGACCGCGTCCTGGTGACGCCGCTGCTGGCGCGCTGGCGGGCCGCCTCCGACGAGGTCGACGCCCTGCGGGCGCAGCTTACGCAGGGCGGCGCCGTGGTCGGCCAGGAGGCGCGCTGGCTGCGCTGGCGCGACGAGGCCGAGGCACGGCTCCTGCCGGCCGAGGCCGGCGCCGCCGAGAGTGTCCTGTTGACGCAGGTCGACGGCTGGGCGCGCCAGGCCGGCCTGACGGTGCAGAGTCTGCGGCCGCGCTGGCAGGAGATCAAGGGGCAGGGGAACCGGCCGGAGCTCCAGGTGGTGGGCAGCGGCCCGATGGCGGCGGTGGCGCTGTTCCTCCACCAGGTCGAGACCAGCCCCCTGGCGGTGGCCGTCGAGCACCTCGTCCTGGCCGGCACCGGCAAGGCAGGCGCACCGCTGCGCCTCGAGCTGCGC
>JAAYZO010000346.1 GCA_012514865.1 Lentisphaerota bacterium
ACGCGGAATGGCGCCTGGTCGAGGGCATGGCGCAGGGCGCTCTCGTAGTCGTCGAGGGCGTAGCGTGCCTCGACGAGGCGTTCGAAGGGGAATCGGCCCTTCTCGCGGTCAAGGAAGTCGACGGCGCGGACGAGGTCGTCCGGGGTGTAGTTGTGCAGGCCCTCGATGCGGAGGAGGCGTCGGATGATGCGTTCGGGGTCGAGGCGCAGGGGCGGTCCGGGGAAGACCGCGCCGACCAGGATGAGTCGGCCGCCGATGCGGAGGCTGTCGAGGGCGGTCTCGGTGGGTCCGGCCTGGCCGGTGAACTCGAGGACGGCATCAGCGCCGCGGCCGTCGGTGAGGTTGCGGGCGAGTTCGGCGAGGCGCCCGGGGTCCTCGTCAGCGCGCAGGACGTGGGTGGCGCCGAACTGCCGGGCGAGGTCGAGGCGTTCCGGGCGCAGGTCGACGGCGACGACCGCGGCGGCGCCGGCGGCAGCGGCCTGGGCGCAGGCCTGCAGGCCGAGCATGCCGGCGCCCTGGATGACGACGGCCGCGCCGGTGCCGACGCCGGCCAGGCGCAGCGCCCCGGCGCTGGTGGCGACGGCGCAGTTGGCCGGACAGGCCACCGCATCGGCGAGACCATCGGGCAGCGGCACCACGGCAGTGCCCGGCACCAGGACGCAGTGCGAGGCGAAGCCGCCGGAGAGCGGCCGGGCGGACGTCAGGCGTTCGTGGCCGTACTTGAACAGCGCCCCGGCCTTCTGCGGCATGCCGTGGGTCGTGAAGAAGTCCTCGACCTGCGGCGCGGCCACCGACCAGGTGACGCGCTGGCCCAGGCGCAGCGCCGCGCCGGTGGCGGCCCGGCCAGGCCCGCCCGGGCCTGCCGCCTCGATGACCCCGACGATCTCGTGGCCGAGGATGGTCGGGAGCGGCGTCGAGCGCTTCCCGGTGAGGGTATGAAGGTCGCTCCCGCAGAGGGTCGACATCGTGATCCGAACCAGGATCTCGCCCGCGCCGAGCGCCGGCAGCGGCACCGCACGCAGCTCCAGCGGCCGGTCGGTCCCCGCGAAGATCAGCGCCCGCGCCGTCATGGCCGTTCTCCGCGTGCCAGCCGTGCCTCGAGATCCGCCAGGATCGCCGGCAGCTCGGCCGCCGCGTCGAGGACCGCATGCGCCCCCGCCTCGGCCAGCGTCGACCGCGCCGTCTGCAGACGCCCGGCGCGCTCAGCGGCCGGCAGCGCCGCCCAGTCGGATGCCGTCATGCCGATCAGATTGCCGGTCGCCGCCACGCCCACCGACCAGGCGCCGGCATTCAGGCCCTCCTGGACATCCACCCCGGTGTCGCCGACCTTGACCACCGCCCAGGGCGGATAGACCCCGAGGCGCTGCATGCAGGCAAAGACCATCCACGGCGCCGGCCGGCCCGCCGGGACTTCGTCGGCGGAGACACTCCCGTCCGGCACGAAGCCCTGCGCCGCGGCAGCACCCAGCACGAGGTCGGTCATGGCACGGTTGTAGCCGGTGGTGGTGGCCACCGCCACGCCGCGCTCACGCAGCGCCGCCAGGCAGTCGGCGACGCCCGGGATGACGTCAGCGTAGCGCGGCAGGCAGGCCATCTGCAGGGGGATGAACTCCTCAAAGAGCGCCTCGACGTCGGCCGCGGTCCAGTCGGCACCCCGCACCGCCCGCCACTGCGCCCGCAGGGCCGCCTCGCTGAGCATGCTGCGGATGTGGTCGCGTTTGTGCTGGCCCATCGGCGCCCGCGCCTGCGCCTCGCTGACCGTGAGGCCATAGCGCGCAAAGAGCTCGACGAAGGCGCCGGCCGGCGCCCGGCTGCCATAGTCGACCGTGGTCCCGGCCAGGTCGAAGACCACCAGCCGGATCCGCGTGCTGGGTGTGCGTGACGATGCCATCAGATCTCCTCGGCGCCGGAGCCGCCCGGCGCGCCGCGAGTACCGGCAATCCACGCCGGCCGCGGCCTCGTCAGACCATACCCCCGCACCACCGCCGCGCCAGCCCCGCCAGGACAGGCGCAAGGGGCCCCTTGCCGCCACACCGGCCGCGGGGTATGGTCGTGGAGGCACCCGGCGCCGGGTACGGGCCGGCGCCGCGAGGCCGCAAGTCCGTGCAGGTCCGTGCCCGTCCGTGCAGGTCCGTGCAGGTCCGTGCAGGTCCGTGCAGGTCCGTGCAGGTCCGTGCCCGTCCGTGTTTCATTCCCACCGCGGCCGGGTATCGGCCGCGGGCCGGGCCCTCTGACTGGGAGGCATCGCCATGCTCTGTCGTCTGCTCATGATCGCCGGGCTGCTGGCGGCTCTCGCGGGTGCCCAGGAGCCGGCCGCGGCGCCGGCGGAGGGCGGGCTGCTCCGCAATCCGGGCTTCGACCTCGATGCCGATGGCGACGGCCTGCCGGACGGCTGGTCGACGGCGGCAAACAAGGTCCGCCGCCAGGAGGTCACCTACCTCAGCGGCAACTACGAGATCGTCTCACAGCCCAATCAGTACGTCCTGGCCACGCAGGCGGTCGAACTCGTGCCCGGCGCCACCTACACCCTGAGCCTGCGTTGCCGCAGCGCCGGCGGCGGCCTGGCCGGGGTGCTCCTCCTGCATGGCGACCCGCAGCCGCGCCGCGAAATGCCACTCCTCTGGAACCTCGACGCGCCGCCCGAGTATGGCGAGTACGCGCGGACCTTCACCGCGCCGAGCCAGCGCGCCGCGATCTACCTCTACAACCTCGCCCGCACGCGCGGCACCGTCGCCTACGACCGCGTCACCCTGCGCGAGGACGGACCCGACCGCCTGCTGATCAGCCCGCTGACCTTCGCACCGATCGACCGGCCCGAGGGCGACCCGCCCGAGACGGCCCACCTCGACTGGGGCACCCCCCTGGCCGGCGGACCCCTGCGCACCTGCGTACTGCTGCGCAACCTGCGCTGCCTGAGACAGGTCGTCGAACTCGGCCAGCGCCTCGACCTCGACGAGGATGTCGTCGACACCGGCTTCGATGGCACCCTCTGCACCTCCGAGACCGGCCACCGCGCCACACGACGCTGGGATGAGTCCTTCTACGAGGTCTTCCTCGTCGCCAGCCGCGTCAAGGGCATCCTCGCCGCCACCCTGCGACAGCGCGTCGAGGCCGGCGCCGGCCTGGTCATCCTCGAGGGCTTCGGCCGCGCCGCTGACCTCGACCTGGGCGAGGGCTGGACCACGGTCGACGACGGCCACGCCCTGCGCCAGGGCATCCCCTGGGAGCTCCTGCCGGAGCGCGATCTGCTCAAGGCGGTCCAGACGCGCGAGCTGGGC
Source organism: Lentisphaerota bacterium (assembly GCA_012514865.1). GTDB lineage: Bacteria > Verrucomicrobiota > Lentisphaeria > Oligosphaerales > JAFGRS01 > JAGVUW01. The sequence goes on from JAAYZO010000346.1 coordinate 3,279, forward strand.
CGTGGACGCGTCGTGCGGCTTCTCTTCGACAACACCGCCGGGCGCGTCTGGGGCGTCATCCCGAGCGCTGTGCCGCCGGAGGCCTACCGGCATCGCCAGTGCGAGTACTGGGAGTGGTGGTACGCCCTCGTGGCGCGCAGCCTGACCTGGGCCGCTCAGCGGCCGCTGCCGGCGGCACTCCAGGCGCGCCCGGCCGCAGACAACCGCGTCGCCTTCACTATCGCCGGGGCACCCGCCGGCAGCCGCGCTGCCGTCGTCCTGCGCAGCGCCCGCGAGCTGCGCTTCGATGGCCCGCCGCACCGCTGGGGGCCACTCGAGGCCCGCCCCGACGACCGCGGCGAGGTGACTCTCGAGCTCCCCGCCGCGATGCCGGCCGGGCCGGCCATCGCCGACGTCCGCGTCCTCGGCCCCGACGGCGCCGTGCTGACCTGGGGCAGCCTGGCCATCGACCGGCCGCAGTCGGCGCGACTCCTGAACCTGACCCTGGAACGCGCGGCCTTCGCCCCCGGCGATACCGTCCGCCTCGCCGCCGCGATCGCGGCCGACCGCCCCGGCCCGGCCCGCCTCGAGACCAGCCTCATCGACGCCTGGGGCCGCGTCGTCGCGCGCACCGCCGCCGACACCGCCCTCGCCGCCGGCGAGTCGCGCCTCGACCTGGCCCTCGACCTGCGCCAGCCCCTGACCGTCCACCACAAGGCCATGGTCAGGATCTTCCAGGATGGCCTCGAGCAGGACAGCCGCTGGCTGCCCCTGCAGGTGCCCGCCGTCGGCCCGGCCATGGCCGCCGAGGACTTCATGGTCATGCCCTGGAGCCCGGGAATGACCCACCCCGCCGAGGCTGCGGCCTACAGCGAACGGCTCCGCGAGATCGGCCTCAACGCCGAGTTCGCAGCCAGCCCGGCCCTCATGGGCGAGCGCGCCATGCCCGGCGGCGGCTACGTCGGTGGCCTCGGCATGTTCCGCGAGACCCGCTGGCTCGCCGATGGCGTCCGCACGCAGTGCCTCAGTGACCCGGCCGTCCGCGCCGAGATCCGCCAGAAGACCCGCGACGCCGCCTTGGCCCAGAAAGACCACGGCCTCGTCGCCCTCGGCATCGCCGACGAGGCCTTCCTGGCGTCACGACACCAGCGCTGCGAGGTCTGCTTCTCTCCGCACTGCCAGAGCCGCTACCGCGAGTGGCTGCAGGCACGCTACGGCGATCTCGACGGCCTCAACCGCGCCTGGGACAGCGTCTACACCGCCTGGGACCAGGTCAGCGGCGCGCGCACCGAGGACATCCGCGGCAAGGCCAACCTGGCGCCCTTCGTCGATTTCCGCCAGTTCATGACCGGGGTCTGGGTCGAGGCCTGCCGCGACGTCGTCGACGCCTGCCATGAGGTCGCACCCGACCTGCCCGTCGGCCATACCAATACCTTCGGCGCCGACCCCTTCACCGGCAACGACTACTGGCGCCTGGTCACCGAGGCCGGCTTCGGCTGGGGCCAGGAGTACTCCGAGGCCATCAAGGCCTCCGCCCAGAAGGCCGTCTTCGATATCTGGCAGAGCTTCGTCGAGACCCCGGAAGCCCGCCGCGCCCGGGCCCGCCCCGACGGCACCGCCCCGGCGCCCTTCTTTAACTACGGCTGGATCGGCTACGACCGCCGCGCCGCCGCGGCGCACTACGAGCCGTGGTGGCTGGCCCTGCACGGCTCCCGCGGCGTAAGCTGGTATGCCACCAACGCGGTCGACTCCGAACGCGGCGTCTCCTGGGCCCTGATCCACCCCAGCCTGCGCCTGACCGCCTACTCGCAGGCCGCCCGCGACGGCCTCGCCGACCTGCGCCAGGGCTACGGCAAGCTCCTCATGGAGTACACCCCCGAAGCGCCCCGGGCGGCCCTCCTGTGGTCCTACCCGTCCATGCTCGTCGCCTGGTGCGAGTCCGGCACCGACGCTGTCGAACCCGACGAACGCGACGGCACCGACAGCTATGGCACTCAGGCCCGCGCCGGGTTCTTCTTCCGACAGCACCTCGATAACCTCCAGCTCAGTGCCGCCTACGTCGCACCCGACCAGATCCTCCACGGCAAGGCGCTCGGGCAGTACCCGCTCCTCATCCTGCCCTTCACCATCGCCTTCCCGACGGCGCTGGTCGAACCCCTGATCGCCTACGTCGAGGCCGGCGGCACCCTCGTCGGTGACCTGCGCTGCCTGCGCACCGACGAGCATGGCCGCCCCACGGCCGACAGCGACGCCCTGCAGCGTCTCTTCGGCGTCACACGTGCCGGTCCCGCCACCTACGCGGCGGGGACCGTTCGCGGCCAGGACGCCGCGGCCGGCCTGGACCTGCGCGGCCGCACCCTGGCGGTCTACGGCCGCGAGGCCCTCCAGGCCGCCGGCGCCCAGGCCCTCGCCGCCCATGACACCGGCGAACCGGCCGTCCTGGTGCAGCGCCGCGGTGCCGGCGCCACCGTCTACCTGAACTTCACCCTGCCGGCCTACGACCTCGGCACCCTCGACCTGGTCGAGCAGCTCACCCGCCGCGCCGGTATCGCCAGGGCGGTCCGCGTCGAGCCC
>JAAYZO010000347.1 GCA_012514865.1 Lentisphaerota bacterium
GCTGTTTGAAGGTCCGGTTCTGGCACCCCTTCAGGGTGCGTGGTGTGTGGGTTCGCGGTTCCGGGGGTCGTGCTGCGCGCGACCCCCGGCTACGATCTGGCACCCCTTCAGGGTGACCAGGTGAGCGCTGACGCGATCTTCGATCAGCACTGTCGCCCGTGGGGCAAGGGATGACGGTGCGGGTTTGGCGGGGTATAGTAGGCCGTTTGGGCGCTGTCGCGGCGTGGTTTGGGCCCATGTGGGCGGCGTCGCGGCGGCGTCAAGGGGTGGCAACTGAGGAATGGGCCCATGGTCCGCAAGGCGCAGGTGACGCGCGAGACTCGCGAGACGCGGATTCAGCTCGAGTTGACTCTGGGGGTCGGCGCGATCGAGATCAGCACCGGTCTGCCGTTTGTGGACCACATGTTGGAGGCCTTCGCGCGGCATGGTCGCCTTGGCCTGGTGATCCAGGCACAGGGCGACCTCGAGGTCGACGCGCACCACACCCTTGAGGACCTCGGTCTGACCCTGGGCCGGGCCCTGAAGGAGGCCCTGGGTGACAAGGCCTCGATTCGCCGTTTCGGGTCGGCGTATGTTCCCATGGACGAGGCGTTGGCGCGGGTGGTGGTTGACCTGAGCGGCCGGCCGCATCTGGCGTACCGCGTGACGCCGCCGAGTCCGGTCTGCGGGGGATTCGACTCGCGGCTTTTCCACGAGTTCTTCCAGGCTCTGGCGAATGCCGGGGCCCTGACGCTGCACCTCGATCTGATTGCCGGCGCGGAGGTCCACCACGCCTTCGAGGCCTTGTTCAAGGCCTTCGGGCGGGCGTTGGCCGAGGCGGTGGCGTTGGATGCGGGTGTCAAGGGCGTGCCCTCGACCAAGGGTGTCCTGGAGTGAGCCGGGCGGCATTGCCTAGCCGGTCCGGGGCGCCGCCGTGTCGTCTTGTCGGCGCCCTGCCATTCCCCTCGCTGCGCCTGCCGGCGTCTGCGGTTGTGTGGTCTGTTGGATGAGGATCGAAGATCATGTCGGCACCTGATCTGAGCACGGTTCGGCACAGCGCCGCGCATGTCCTGGCGGCGGCGTTGCAGAGCCTCTATCCCGATGTGAAGTTCGACATCGGTCCGGCTACGGCCGAGGGCTTCTACTACGACATCGACATGGCGCACCGTCTCACTCCCGAGGACCTCAAGGCGGTCGAGAAGGAGATGAAGAAGACGCTGGGGCGGCGGTTGCCGTTCGAGCGTCTGGAGTGGTCGCGCCAGGAGGCCCACGATTTCTTTGCGTCGCGGGGTCAGACGTACAAGCTGGAGCGCCTGGGTGACATTCCCGCGGGCGAGACGATCTCGGTGTATCGCTGTGGCGATTTCACCGACCTGTGTCGCGGCCCGCATGTCGAGCACAGCGGCCAGATTGGCGCGGTGAAGCTCCTGAGCATCGCCGGTTCGTACTTCCGTGGTGACGAGAAGAACCCGATGCTGCAGCGTGTTTACGGCACGGCGTTTCACAGCCGTGAGGACCTCGATGCCTACCTTCAGGCGATCGAGGAAGCGCGTCGGCGCGACCACCGCAAGATCGCGGCGGAGATGGAGCTGTTCAGCACCCACGAGGACGTCGGGCCGGGGCTGGTCTGCTGGCATCCGCGCGGGGCGCGGGTGCGGCATGCCATCGAGAGTTTCTGGAAGGACATGCACTACGCCCACGGCTACGAGCTGCTGTACACCCCGCACATCGGCCGGGCCCGGCTCTGGGAGACGAGCGGTCACCTGGACTTCTACCGCGAGTCGATGTACTCGGCGATGGAGATCGACGAGAATGACTACTACGTCAAGCCGATGAACTGCCCGTTCCACATCCAGATCTACCAGAACCGCCCGCGCTCGTACCGCGAGCTGCCCCTGCGCTGGGCCGAACTTGGGACGGTGTATCGGTATGAGAAGGCCGGCGTGCTGCACGGGCTGCTGCGGGTGCGCGGCTTCACACAGGACGACGCCCACATCATCTGCACACCCGAACAGATCGAGTCGGAGATCACCGAGGTACTGCGGTTCAGCCTGTCGTTGTGGAAGGCCTTTGGTTTCACCGACATCAAGGCGTACCTGGCGACGCGTCCGGCGAAGGCGGTGGGCGAGCCGGCGCGCTGGGAGCAGGCGTTGCAGTCCTTGGAGAAGGCGGTACAGGCCTGCGGTCTGGCCTGCGAGGTCGACGCCGGCGGCGGTGCCTTCTACGGCCCGAAGATCGATCTGAAGATCAAGGACGCGATCGGCCGCGAGTGGCAGACGACGACGATTCAGTTCGACTTCAACCTCCCCGATCGCTTCGACATGACGTACGTCGGCGCGGACGGCCAGCGTCATCGTCCGTACATGGTGCACCGGGCGCTGCTGGGGAGTCTGGAGCGCTTTTTCGGGATTCTGGTGGAGCATTACGCCGGGGCGTTCCCGACGTGGCTGGCGCCCGAGCAGGTGCGCGTGCTGCCGATCAGCGAGCAGTACAGCGCCTACGCGGGCGAGGTCGCCGCGGCGTTGCGGTCGGCGGGTGTGCGTGTTGAGGTGGACGAAGCGGCCGACCCGATCGGCGGCAAGATCCGTCGGGCGCGTCAGCAGCGTCTGCCGTACATGGCGATCGTCGGCGAGCGCGAGGCCGCCGACGGCACCGTCGCGGTGCGGAGCCGTGCCGGCGAGGAGGGCGCTGTGCCGCTCGGCGATTTTGTCCAGCGTGTGCGTGAGGAAATCGCGGCGCGCAGGTGACAGGCGCCGGCAGGTGTTGTAGATTCTCGTGCTGTCAGGCGTAAAGGTGCCTGTTTGCGGCCGGCGTGATGCCGGCTGTGGGCGGAGCCGTGGCAGGAGTGAAGGCTGTCGAGTGGCAGCCGCAGGATGCACCCCATCAGGATAGGAGGATGCCGCCATCGCACGACAACTCAAGGCCAACGAAAGGTTCTTCCGCGGTAAGGTCGTCCGAGTCATCTCGTTGGAGAACGAACAGCTCGGCCTGATGCGCTTCGATGAGGCGCTGAAGAAGGCGGAGGACAATGGCTTGGACCTGGTGGAAGTCGCGGGAACCGCCGATCCTCCGGTGTGCCGGATCATGGACTACGGCAAGCACGTCTACCAGCAGAGCAAACGCCAGCGGGACGCGCGCAAGAACCAGCACATCATCCGGATCAAAGAGGTCAAGTTCCATCCGAACATCGACCAGCACGACTACGAGACGAAACGTGCCCGTGTGGTTGCCTTCTTGTCGAAGGGTGATAAAGTAAAGGTCTCGATGTATTTCCGCGGCCGTGAAGTGGCGCACTCGGATCTGGGTATGAAGTTGATGCAGCGTCTGGTGGCCGACACGCAGGATGTGGCCACGGTGGACGTGACGCCGCGCAGCACGGGCCGTCTGATGGTGATGATGCTGTCGGCGCGCAGCAAGAAGTGACCTGGCGCGTCGCGGGGCGTCGTCGCAGAGCACGGGCGGTAGATCACCGACAGGCCGGCAGACAGCGGCCGAGGTTGCTGTTTGCCGGTTTATGTTGACGTGGTGTCATGTCAAGGCACCTGTCGCACAGGTAGTGCCAGTTACCATTACGGAACGAACGCCATGCCGAAGATGAAGACCAGGAAGGCCGCGGCCAAGCGGTTCAAGCAGACCGGTACCGGCAAATTCATGCACAGCCGTGCCAACGGTCGGCACATTTTGACCAAGAAGAGCAGCACGCGCAAGCGCCGTCTGGGCCAGGACGCCAGCGTGCGTTCGACCGAGATGAACCGCCTCCGGGCCTCGTTGCCGTACGGCCTGTGAGCCACGGCGGCGCGGTCGGCCGCAGCGAGAGAAGACCATCACGGGAGTGATTGACCATGAGAGTGACGTGCCTGGTTGCGTCGCGTCGTCGCAGGAAGAAAGTCCTGAAACAGGCGCGTGGTTTTCGGCATGGGCGCAAGCTGTTGCGCCAGGCCTATGGTGCCCTCGACCGGGCCATGGCCATGGCCTATGTCGGGCGTAAGCAGAAGAAGCGTCAGTACCGCCGTCTGTGGACGGTTCGTCTGAACGCGGCCTGCCGTCCGGCCGGTCTGACCTACAGCCGTCTGATTGACGGTCTGAAGAAGGCCGGTGTGGCGATTGACCGCAAGTGCCTGGCCGACCTGGCGGCGACCGACGAGGCCGCCTTCGCCAAGCTGATCGAGACGGCCAAGGCCGCCTTGGTGTGACGTCCGCGCGGCACCCGCTGCCGCGCTAGATTCGGCTCGGCCAGACGGCGAGCCGAGACCAACGGGAGTCCGAGTCTTCGGGTTGCGAAGACTGGGGCTCCCGGTTCCTTTTAAGGCGGGCCTCTCCCACCCCGCGGGCGGGCGGCCGTCAGACGGGCCAGACGGGTCAGACGGGTCAGACAGGTCAGACAGGTCAGACGGGTCGGACGGGTCAGACGGGCCAGACGGGTCAGACGGGGGGTCTGCCCGGACGCCGCCGCTCAGGACTGGCAGTTCCACAGGCGGCGGAGGTTGTCCATGCCCTGCCGGTTGGCGTGCCGCACCTCGTCGTGGCCTTCGTATCCGAGGGAGAGACAGCCGTCGACGCTGGCGCTCCGTCAGATGCCCCAGCGCCGCCGGCGACGTCAACGCGGACCTGCCGGACGGTCGCGGATGCTGTCACTCGGCCGGTGGTGGCGCGGGCAGCTCGATGAGGGCCATGTCGGCGGCGAAGAGCTCAGCGCCGGGGCGTTGGCTGGTCATGTGGAGCCGGACATGGGTGAGGTCGGTGCCGGCAGGGAGGGTGAACTCGAGGGCGGTCTCGGTCCAGGCCGGGCGGTCGCCGAGCCGTTCGGTGTTCTTCCACCAGCTCCAGTCGCGGCTGGTGACCTGGAGCCCGGCGACGGCATCCGGCGGGGTCCGGACCCAGCAGGACATGCGGAAGTGCCGGTCGCGTCGGGCGGGCTGGAGGCCGGGCCAGCGCAGGATGGCGCCGAAGGTGCCGTTGGTGCCGGGGTCGATGCAGGTGACCTTGAGGCAGGGGCGGCCCTCGCGGCCGTCGGGGAGGACGGCCACCTCGCCGCGGGCGCTTCCGGAGATGGAGGTCGCCTGCCAGGTGCGCGTCGCCGGGTTGGCGGGGTTCTCAAGGAGTGCCGTCGGGAGGAGGTTGACGCCGGTGACCGGTCGCGCTGTGGCGTCGAGGCGGCCCAGCCGCCCGGCGCCGGATTCGTCGGCCGTGACGACCAGTTCGGCGCCGCCGGCGAGGTCGACAGCGGGCAGGTGGAGGGTCTCCTCGGCGCCGCCGGGGAGGACGCGGCTGAGGGCGGGTGTGCGGCCGCCGCGGACGCTGATCGGGAGCGGGCCCTGGCCGTGGTTGGCGAGGGTGAGGTCGAGGGCGGCATGGCCGTCGAAGGCCGGCGCGTCGGCGCGGGCGGTGACCTGCTGGAGTCGCGGCAGGCGTCCGATGGTGAAGGGCCGCTGGGCCTGGGCGTCGAGGGCGAGGGCGGCCTCGCGGAGGGGCTCCGGCCCGGGTTGCCAGCGCAGCTCTGGACCGTCGGCATGCTGTTGCCAGGCTTCGGGGGTTCCGAGGGCGGCGGTGAGGTTGGTGCCGGGCGTGGCGGTGGCTTCGATGAGCCGGCGGCCGTCGGGCCAGCGGGTGCAGCTCAGGGTGGCGGTGCGGTCACCGGTGAGGAGGTCTCGGCCCTGCCAGGTGAGCTGTCGGCCGCCGACGAGGACGGCCGAGCGCGGCTGGCTGTCGCACAGCGTCAGGCTGGCCCAGCGGCCATGGGCCTCGAGATCGCCCAGGCGCAGGGGACGCTCGTCGGGACCCGGCAGGAGGACGGTGACGGTGCGGCCGGGCGCGGCCAGCACCAGCGCCGGCCCGGCGCTGCCGGCATGGAGGCGCGGCGTGAGGAGGCGGTCCTCGTCGCGGTCGCGGTAGGGCTGCAGGACGATGAGCGAGGCGGCGGCGGTCGCCGGGGTGGTGGTGCCGGCGGTGAGGTGCCACTGATTCGGGGCAGGGCGGAAGGGGGCTTCGGGGAACCGGTCGTGCTGGTCGAAGGTGAGCGCGGTGGGCTCGAGGAAGTCGACGCGGCAGCGGACCGCGCCGTTGCGGATGGTGAGGCGCCGGGCGTCGCCGTCGACGGCCATGGGCTCGAGGGCGTGGAGGAGGAACTGGAAGGTCGCCGGGCGGGCCGCGGCGAGGTCGTCGCGGATGACGACCACCGGCAGGCCGCC
>JAAYZO010000348.1 GCA_012514865.1 Lentisphaerota bacterium
GCCGATCCGGAGTCTGGCACGCCGTGGAGGTCCACGGACGGCGCCGCGGACGGCGCCGGTGGTCGCGCTCGGCTCGCGCGACCTACTCGCCAGGCGTGCTGCCGGAGGTGGGCGCCACGAGCTGAGGGGCGCCCACCCGGGCGCTGTCGGCGCCCGGGAGGTCCACGGACGGCGCCGTGGACGGCGCCGGCCAGCGCTGGCTCAGGTAGGCCAGGCCGAGGAGCAGGAGGGCGCCCGCGGCGTGGCGCACGCGCACCTCGCGCCGCGGCCGCGGCTGGCCGCCGAACCAGCGCTCGATCAGCGAGGCGCTCCCGCAGGCCAGGATGGCCAGGGCGGTGAGGAGGAGGGTCATCTCTCCGGCCTCGCGGTGCAGGGTCTCGACGAGGGTCATCCCCGGGATCCACTCGGCCTCGAGCAGCGGCTGCAGGAGCGGCCGGTAGAGTTCGAGGAGCAGGCCGCCGACGATGGCGCCGACGAGGAACACCACGGCGTCGAGCTTGGCGCTGGCCAGGCCGACCAGGGCCGTGCTCGGACACCACCCGCCCAGGACCACCCCGACGCCCAGAATCACGCCGGCCACCAGCGGTGCCATCCCGGGCGCCGACGGGCACGACACCTGCGCCGGGTCGATCCAGCCGAGGGCACTCAGGAAGTGCAGCCCGAGCAGGGCGACCAGCACCGCCGTGCCGAGGACCTTGACCACCGCCATGTTCTGGAAGGTGAACACACCGGCCAGACGCCGGCTGCTCCCGAAGCCCGCCTGTTCAAGAAAGAACCCGAAGAGCACGCCGATCAGGCCGGCCAGGACCAGGCCGAGGCCGACGTCGAGCTGTCCGAGGGCGTAGAGGGTGCTGTTCATCGCCAGAGCCTCCGCGCTACGATCGTCAGGGCGAAGCCGCCGACGACACCGCCGGCGAGGACGAGGGCGCTGTCGGTGAGCATGAAAGGCATGCCGCTGAGTATCTGCGTGCCGGCACCGCCGCCCCCGATACGGCTCGCGAAGCCGACCAGGATGCCGCCGACGAGGGCGGTGAACAGCCGCGCCGGAGCGCCAAGGCGCGGGCCGCGCTCCAGACAGGGCTCCAGACGACGTGAGGCCAGCGCCGAGAGCATCCCGCCCAGGGCCGTCCCGAGGGCCATGAAGACAAGGTGATAGCGGAAGGCCGAGAGGCCCTGCGGATGCGCCCACGCGTCCCACCCGGCCGCCTCGGCGACGTGCTGCGGACAGACCCACGAGGCGAGCCACGACCCGAGGCGCTCCAGGGCCCCCGAGGTGCCCAGGCCGGTACCGAGGGTGCCGTAGGCCAGGAGCAGGGTCAGGCCGAGGCCGATCCCGGCGCCGTAGGGCGACCAGCAGGGCAGCCCTGCCGGCGCGGCGCCGTCGCGACCGCCCAGGCGGCCATCGGCGATACCGCGATCGCCCTCTGCGGGGACCGCCTCCGGCCGCAGGGGGCATGGCGCCGCCGCCTCGGCCGACAAGGCCGTCTCAGCGGGCGACGCGCCCGCGGGCGGGTCGCGCAGAGGCGCGGGCTGATCTGGGTCTGGCATCATCGCGGTGCTCCAGGCGTGCCCCGCCGGCGCGCCGCGCCGGCGGAGACCCAAACACAGACTCTCACGGACGACTCTCCAGCCCGGGCGCTGTCGGCGCCCGGGAGGTCCACGGACGGCGCCGTGGACCGACGGGCCCTCCGGCGCCGTGAATCGGGCGGCGCCCGGAAAGGGACACAAGCGACACAAGGGACTCCAGGACGATCTCCCCGAAGATCCTCGTGCCACCCAGGCCCCTGCTGTCCCTGGTGTCCCTGGTGTCCCTGCTGTCCCTGCTGTCCCTGGTGTCCCTGCTGTCCCTGCTGTCCCTGGTGTCTCTTGCGTCCCCGGTGTCCCTGGTGTCCCTCGTCCCGGGCCGGTCAGGGGCGCAGGTCGACGGTGACGGCCTCGGCCCGGGTGCCGGTGGCGACGTCGCGCAGCTCCAGGCGCCAGGGCCCGCTCGGGTCATTCAGGGCGAAGGGTATCTCGGCCTGGCCCCGGCCGTTCGGGCAGTCGAGGTTGCGCGAGTACTGTCGGTGCGGCGCCGTCGCGCCGGGGGCGAAGACGTCGAGGCGGACGACATGGAAGCCGGTCGCCGGGGCGCTCGTCTCGAGGCTGACGCCGATCTTCAGAGCGGCCCCGGGCGGCGCGCTGGCGGGGGCCTCGACGCGCAGCGCGTTCACGGCGTAGGGGAGGAGCGCGAAGACCAGCGGTCGGCCGCGCGAGAGGACGAGGTCCCACTCGCGGCTGGGCGTCGGCGCCAGGGCGCGCCCGGCGCGCAGGTCGTAGGCCATGGCCGCTTCCGGGAGGGTCAGGTGGGCCGTCTGCGCGGCGAGGTGGGGCAGGCGGAGGTCCTGCTCCACGGCCAGGTAGCGCAGCGCGCCCGACTCGAAGAGGGTCAGGCGCGAGGCCTTCGGCCGCGTGCCGTCGGCGCGGCGCAGTCGGGCGGGCGGCTCGATGCCGCTGGCCTCGAGGAGGGCCGCCGCCAGCTCGCGGAGGGGCTGCGGGTCGTCGGCGAGGCGGTCCCCGGCGAGGGTGCTCCAGGGGATATTCGTGGTGATGGCGCTGCCGCGTCCGAGGCGCCGCACCGCGCCGACCGGCGTCTCGCCGGCGCTCCAGAGGGCCGCGGCGCCGGCC
>JAAYZO010000349.1 GCA_012514865.1 Lentisphaerota bacterium
GAGCAAGCGGCGCGACGCGACGCGAGTCGGAACTTGCGCCGCTGCGTAGTGCGGCGCAAGTGGATTGTGAGCGAAGCACCCGCGCTTCGCGAATAATCCAGGCTAATTCTCGCGGGCGCGGCAGGCGCCTTCTTTCGTATGAGAGGTCGCGGTGTTGGCGCGCACCATGCTGTCGCAGACTTTCAGCCTGCGATGCGAAACCGCGGATTCCCCAGGGCGTTGCCCTGGGCTGATGAATGATGCCCTTTCAGGGCGCCGGGAATGGAGGCGCGCGGGGAGGCGCGGCGGCGTGGCCGCCGCCGCGAGCGATGTCTTGCCTCGTTGTACCCGGCGCCCGGCGCGCGCGACCTACCTGGCCGGCGCCGCGGGCTCGTAGCGGTAGGCGAGGTGGGGGACGTCCTTGCCCTGGCGGCGCCACTGCATCTCGAACTCGGTCTGGATGTCGGCGATATCGGCGATGGCGGCCGGATCGGGCCGCAGGGCCGGGTAGACCGCCAGAATGCGCTGCCAGTCATCGAAGTAGGGCAGGTGGTCGGTGGACATGTGGAGGACGCCGCCGGGCTTGAGGAGGCGCGTCACGCGGCCGATGAACTCGGTGGTGACGAGGCGTTTGGCACGGTGGCGGTTCTTGGGCCACGGGTCCGGGCAGAGGAGGTGGACCCGGTCGATGCAGTCATGCGGGAGGAGGTACGAGGCCAGGTCGAGGTTATCGGCGCGCAGGAGGACGAGGTTCTCGAGGCCGCGGCGATCGCGTTTGCGTTCGATGCGCCGCAGGCGTCCGAGCATGACGTCGCTGCCGAGGATGAGTCGGTCGGGGTAGCGTCGTGCCAGTTCCAGGGACAGGAGGCCCTTGCCGCAGCCGAGGTCCAGTTCGACGGCGGCGGGCTGTCGTCCGAAGTGCGGGTCGACGGTCTGGTAGGTTCCGGTGAGGATGGCGATCACGGTGGTCGGGTGCCCTTGTCCGGGCCGCCCCCCGTGGAGGGGCGGCCCGGCGTCCTCAGAGGCTCTCCAGGAAGGCCTTGGTGCGCACCATGGCCTCCTCGATGTCGTCCATGGCGGTGGCGTACGAGCAGCGCACGAAGCCCTCGCCGCAGGCGCCGAAGGCGGTTCCCGGGACCAGAGCGACCTTCTGCTGCTGGAGCAGCCGCTGGGCGAAGTCGCGGCTGTTGAGGCCGGTGGAGCGGATGCACGGGAAGGCATAGAAGGCGCCGCGGGGCTTGAAGCAGGTCAGGCCCATATCATTGAGTCGTCGCACGATGACATTGCGGCGCTGTTCGTACTCCAGGCGCATCTCATCGCGGGCGCGCTGGCCATGTCGCATGGCCTCGAGGGCGGCGGCCTGGGCGATGCTGGAAGCGCACAGCATCGAGTACTGATGCACGCGCATCATCGCCTCGATCAGGGTCTGCGGGCCGCAGGCATAGCCGATGCGGAAGCCGGTCATGGCGTCGGCCTTGCTGAAGCCGTTGAGCAGGACGGTGCGCTCGCGCATGCCGGGCAGTGCCGCGAGGCTGGGCGAGCGCGCCTCGTAGCTGAGTTCCTCGTAGATTTCGTCGCTGATCACCAGGAGGTTATGGCGGCGGGCCACCTCGGCGAGCTGCTCCTTGGCCTCAGCCGTCAGCCCGGCGCCGGTCGGGTTGTTCGGGAAGTTCAGCAGCAGCACCCGCGTCCGCGGGGTGATGGCCGCCTCGACCGCCTCCGGCCGCAGGGTGAAGTCGTCCTCGAGGTGCGTCACCACGGGGCGTGGCACGGCGTGTGCCATGGTGATGCTGGGGGCGTAGGAGACGTAGCAGGGCTCGTGGTAGATGACCTCGTCGCCCGGGTTGAGCACGGCGCGCAGGATCAGGTCGAGCGCTTCGCTGACGCCGACGGTGACGATGCACTCGCGCTCCGGGGCGTAGGCCGGTCCGAAGTGCTCCTCGACATAGCGGCAGATCTCGCGGCGCAGGCCGATGTAGCCGAGGTTGGAGGTGTAGCTGGTCTGGCCCCGCTTGATGGCGTAGATCGCCGCCTCGCGGACATTCCAGGGCGTGACGAAATCCGGCTCGCCGATGCCCAGCGAGATGACGTCATCCATGCCCTCGACCAGATCGAAGAAGTCGCGGATGCCGCTGCGCGGCAGGCCGGCGATATGCCGCGCCACCCAGTCAGGGGACGATTTTGAGCCGCTCATAGGGGCCCTCCTCACGCAGTTCGACACCCGCCTCTTTGTACTTCTTAAGGATGAAATGGGTCGCGGTGGCCTTGACGCCGTCCTGCGAGGCCAGCTTGCTGGCGACGAAGCGCGCCACGTCCTGCAGGGACTGCCCGACCACCTCCAGGCGAAGGTCGTAGCGGCCGCTGACCAGATGCACCGCGTGGACCTCGGGGAAGCGCGCCAGGGCCATGGCGACGTTATCGAAGCCGCCGTCGCGTTCCGGCTGGACCTCGACCTCGATGATGGCCCGGACGGTGCCGTTGCTCGGGGCCTTATCCTCGTCGATGATGGCGCTGTAGCCCATGATGATGCCCTCGGCCTCCATGGCGGCGATGGCGTCATCGACCTGCTCGCGGGTCAGCTCGAGTCGTGCGGCCATTTCGGTGCTGGGCATGCGGGCGTTATGCCGCAGCAGCCGCAGGAGTGCCTGTCGGGTGTCGGTGCTGTTCATGGGGTCTCCGGGTTCTGCCGTCGGGGCAGGTTCTGGGGTCAGCCAAGGCCCCGTCAGCGTCGGGCGGTCGTGGACGTCAGGGCCTGAGCGGGGCGGCGTCTCAGCGCGACGGTATCTTGAGGCGCTGGCCGACGCGGATGATGTCGCCCTTGAGGCCGTTGGCCGCGCGGATGGCCTCGGGCGCGACGTTGAAGGCCTTGGCGATGGCGCTGAGGGTATCGCCGGCCTGGACGGTGTACTCCATGGCACTCGACGCCGCCCGTGCGGTCTCGGTAGACTGGCGGATCTGGTTGAGATTGCGGGCCATCTCGTCGGCGAGGTTGCTGGTGAGCTTGGTCATGGCCTTCTGCTGGTCCTGGGCCAGCTTCTCACGGAACGACGACATGTCGCTGCGCCAGGCGTTGTCGGAGGTGCTCATGCGCGCGTCGAGGGCGGCCACCAGGCTGCGCAGCTTCTCGATCTCCTGGGCGCGGGCGGTGTTCTCCTGGCGCAGCTCGTCGATGACCAGGTAGAGCTGCTTCTGGTTCTCCTGGAAGGCGTGGAGGTCGGTGCGGAGGGTCGCCAGGTCGCGGCTCGTCTGATCGGAGCTCTGCCGCATGGTCTGTTGCATCTGGAGGCGTTCCTGCTGCACGAGGAGGTCCTGCTCCTCGTTGTAGTAGAACGACTCGCAGCCTTGCATCCAGAGGGCCATGCCGGCGACGGCGGCGGCCCGACCGACGGTCTTCCAGGTGGTGGTCTTCATCAGGTCTCTCCAGGCGGTGGTGGTGCGAGCCCGTCGAAAGGACGGCTTCGGCAACCGGTCGGCAGGCGTCGTGTTGCCTGTCTTCCGGCTTCCTTCATCCCGCACCGTGTGCTAGGTTACGGCGACCGCTCGCGGTCGCAACGCGATGCCTGAAACATAGTGCGTTTTCAGGCGAATGAAAAGGCGTGTGGGGGGGTGGTCCAGGGCCGCCTCAGACCACGGTTCTGGCACCCCTTCGGGGTGCATGGTTCGTGGATTCGCGGTTCCGGGGGTCGTGCTGCGCGCGACCCCCGGCTACGATCTGGCACCCCTTCAGGGTGACCCGGTGCGCGCTGACGCCATCTTCGAGCAGCCCTGCGGGGCGGTTCGTCACCGATCCGCCGAGGTCGGGCGGTGGCGCGCGGCCATGGGTGTGAGAGGCCGGGGTGCGGTGCTGTCGAGGCCGTTGCGGCTCTGTGGACGCGTTGGCGTCCTGTGGGCACTCGCGCTCGAGCAAGCGTAGAGGCCGATAGTCTGTGTTGTTCCATCCGGCGCCCCGCGCCGGTGAAGGTGCTGGTGACGATGGGCATTCCACCGAAAGCAGAGCGTCGGGCCGCGCAGGTCCTGCGCGGTGTCGAGGCGGCACTGGGCCGCCTGTTGGCCCGTGCCGGCGCCGAGGTGCCGGCCGAGACCGCCGGCGATCCGACCATGCATCAGGTCCTGATGACGGTGCTGCGGCGGCGTGCCACGCTGGACTGGCTGATCGACCGCCACAGCGACGGGCGCACTCGTCCGCGCACGCGCCGGGTGCTGTGGTGGGCGCTGGCGGAGGGGCTCTTTCTGGACGGCCTGCCGGTGCCGGTGATTGTCGACACGGCGGTCGAGGACATCAAGGCGATCAGCCGCGGCGAGGCGTCGTTTGTCAACGCCCTGCTGCGGCGGCTGCTGTCGCCCGGCCGCGAGGCGGTCCTCGCGGCGGTCCGTGAGCAATCGCCGCCGTGGGTTCAGCTCGATCTGGGTCGGCCGCTGTATGAGGCATGGTCGGCGCGGCTGTCGCCGTCGGCGCTGGCGGCCCTGGCCGGCCTGCTGCAGTCGCCGGCGCCGCTGGTGGTGCGGCGGCGGCAGGGCGCCGCCGGCGGTGCGGCGACGCCGGCGGGCCTCGAGGCGATGCCGGCGGTGGACTGGGCGCCCTCGGCCGAGCTGTACCGCTGCCTCGACGCCGGGGCGTTCTTTGCCTCGCCCGCCTGGCAGGCGCAGGCCTTCTACGTGCAGGATCCGTCGACGCTGCTGGCGCCGGCGCTGCTGGCGGTGCGTCCGGGCGAGCGCGTGGCGGACCTCTGCAGCGCGCCGGGCGGCAAGGCGGTGGTCCTCAGTGAGGCCCTGGGCGGCTCCGGGGTGCTGTTCTGTGTCGATCGATCCGGGGTGCGTCTGGCCCGTGTGCGTGAGAACCTGGTGTCGGTCGGGACGGTGCACACGCTGGTCGCCGACGCCCGTGAGCTGCCGCCGGAGGTCGCCGCTCTGGACGCCATCCTGCTGGACGTCCCCTGCAGCAACACCGGCGTCGTGCGTCGTCGGCCCGACGTGCGCTGGCACTTCACTGCGGCCGGCCGGGACGAACTGGCTGCGACCCAGGCGGCCATTCTGGCGGCCGCGGCGTCGCGGCTGCGTCCGGGCGGCCGGATGGTCTACAGCACCTGCAGCCTGGAGCCCCAGGAGAACCACGACCAGGTGGCGGCCTTCCTGCGGGCCACGCCGGGCTTCGTCCTCGAGGATGAACGCCAGCTCGACCCCGACAGCGGCCACGACGGCGCCTACGCGGCGCGCCTGGTGCGTCGGCGGTGAGCCGGCCCGGCGACCCGCCCGGCTCGGCCGGCCGTGCGGCGCCGGCATCGACCGCGTGAGTACGGAACGACAAGCGCGGCCCGGCGCCGGCCGGGCCGTTCACCTGCAAGCACAAGGAAGGCCATCGTGATGACCTGCCCGACCCGTCACCTGCTGCACCTCTGCTGCTGCGCCGGCCTGGCCATGAGCAGCGCCGCCCGCGATCTGTACGTCGGCCCGGAGGGCGCCGACGACGCGCCCGGCACGCGCGAGCAGCCCTGGCGCAGCCTGAGCAAGGTCAACGCCGAGGCCGGCCCCGGCGACACGGTCCACTTCCTCCCCGGCGAGTACTCCGGGACCCTGTCGCCCGAGCGCGGCGGCGAGCCCGGCCGGCCGCTGGTGTTCCGTGCTGTCGACCGCCATCGCGCCACCCTGGCCGCGGCGAGCGCCGGCGGCGTGGCGGTGCGTCTGGAGCAGCGTGCGCATGTGGTCCTGTCGGGCCTGCACATCACCGGCCGCGAGCGCTCGTCGTGGTTCCAGATCCGTGGATCGGACCACATCGTCGTCGACGGCTGCCGGTTCGACCTCTCCGGTGCCGGCCAGAGCAGCCTGGTGCGCGACAGCGAGCACCTCCGCTTTACCGGCAACACCTTCTCGCGGGATCAGTTCTGGGGTAACATGCTGGACGTGCAGGTCTGCTCGCAGGTGCTCTTCGAGGGCAACGCCTTCACCCGCGCCGGCCACTGCCCGCTGCAGATCACCCAAGGGCAGTTCATCGTCATCCGCGCCAACTGCTTCCACAACGACTGGGGGCGCAACTTCGAGTTCTGGAGTTCCGGGCGGCTGCTGGTCGAGGGCAATGTCGTCACCGAGGCCCGCGACAGCGCCGGCTCGGCCGACTCACGCGCCAAGAACCTCTACCACGACGCGATCGTGCGCTTCAACCGCATCTACCGCAACCGGCACACGCCGATGAACTCGTCGAGCTACTTCCCGATGGGCGCGGCGCCGACCAGCCACCACCGCGAGCCCTTCCGGCTGGTCAACTCGCGCATCTACAACAACACCCTCGTGGACAACCTCGGCCAGGCCTGGCAGTTCACCGGGCTGAACATCTCGCAGAACCACGTCTTCAACAACATCCTCTACCACAACGACAAGGTCGCCGAGGGCTGCCAGCTCTGGATCGCCACCGACATCTCGCGCGACAACCGCTTTGCGAACAACCTCATCAGCTCGGGCCGGCCGGACGACAAGACGGTGCGCTACGGCGATGCCTACCTCAGCGTCGCCGAGATGAACGCCCGGCGCGGCCTGACCGCCTTCTGGGCCGAGTTCAGCGGCGGCGTCGATGCCGACCCGCGCTTCCGCGACCAGGCCGGGCTGGACTACCGCCTGCAGCCCGACAGCCCGGCGATCGACGCCGGGCGGCCCCTCGCCATCGCCATCGGCGCCGGCCGCGGCGCGGTCCTGCCCGTCAGCGACGGCATCCCCTTCTACGACGGCTTCGGCATCGAGGGCGAGGCGGGCGACTGGATCGCCGTGGGGCGGCCTGACCAGCGCGCCCGGGTCCTGCGTGTCGAGCTGCGCTACTACCAGCCGGCGCGGCTGCATCTCGACCGCGAGGTCGAGTGGACTGACGGCGCCCCGGTGAGCCTGCCGTGGTCCGGCGCCGCGCCGGACATCGGCGCCTTCGAGCATGGCCTCGAGCACCCGGCCCGCCTGGCCGCCTTCGCCGCCCCTGCCGACGCCCGCCCCGGCCAGGCGGTGCGCTTCACGCTGGACAGCTTCGGCAGCGCCGTCGACGCCGTGGAATGGGACTTCGGCGATGGCCGCACCGCTGCCGAGCGCGAGCCCGCCCATGCCTACGACGCCGTCGGGCACTACCCGGTGAACGTGCGCGCCCGTCTCGCCGGCGGGGCGGCGGTGGCGGCGGTGGTGTTCGTGAAGGTGGTGGTGCCGGCCGAGGACAACCCGCCGCTGGCCTGGGCCGACTTCGAGGAGTCGACGCGCTGGGACTGGGGCTACCACTTCAAGTTCTACCGCAACGACCTGACGGCATGGGCGCTGGTCGACGGCGTCGGTCACCGCGGCTCGCGCTGTGTGCATCTCTCGGCCGACCAGGGCATCAAGAGCAACCAGGCCACCTGCAAGATCGCCCCCGGCGAGTGGGACCTCGATGCCTACCCGATCGTGCGCTTCGCGTACCGCATCCCGCCGGGCGTGCCGGTGGCGATCGCGCTGGAGCCGTTTGTGACGCGCGGCCTGCCGCGCGGCGTGGTCGTCGGCGGCACGCCGGCGCACCAGGCCGGCCCGTATGTGTCGATCGACCGCTACCGCCTCGTCGACGACGGCGAGTGGCACACCCTGAGCCTCGACGCGCGCGTCGTCCGCGAGGCCATCCCCGACCTGAAGTACCTGCGCATGTTCCTCTTCCACCTGGGCTGGGGGGCCAAGCCCGCGACTCCCTACGAATTCTGGTTCGACGACTTCGCCATCGAGGCCGCCGAACGCGCCGAGTGAGCCCGCGGCGGGCGCCGCGGGCGCCCGGCTCGTATGAACCATCGTGTCGTTGTGCTGTCGACGCCGTTGCGGCTCGTGGACGCCTTCGCGTCTGTGGACACTCGCGCTCCACACCGGTGGCGGGCGATGGTCTGCCTTGCCCTACCCGGCGCCCCGTGCGCCGGCGGGGCGGAGGTGGGCGCCACGAGCCGAGTGGCGCCCGGGAGGTCCACGGACGGCGCCATGGGGCTGCTTGCCGGGCGCGGCACGGCCAGGCGCGCTACATTGATTACGGTTCGGCCCGCGCCGGGCCGCGCCGGGCCGCGCCGTCGGCGGCCGTGACGAGAGGCGAATGGCGAGACAACGCCGGGAGAGAGCACGCATGGCCAAGATCGCTTTCATCGGGGCCGGGAGCTTCGGCTTCACACGCACGCTGGTCAAGGACATCCTGACCTTCCCCCTCCTGCAGGATGCCACCATCGCGCTGATGGACATCGACCCGGAACGCCTCGAGATGATCACCCGGGCGGTGCAGCGCATCGTCAAGGAGGGCAACTACCCGGCGAAGGTCGTCTCGACCCTCGACCGCCGCGCGGCGCTTGAGGGCGCCGACGCGGTGCTGTGCACGATCCTGTCCGGCGGTGTGGATGTGTGGCGCTACGACATCGAGATCCCGAAGAAGTTCGGTGTCGATATCAACGTCGGCGACACGCGCGGCCCGGCCGGGATCTTCCGCGCCCTGCGCACGATACCGACCATGCTGAGCATCTGCCGGGACATGGAGGAGGTCTGCCCGCGCGCCATCCTGCTGAACTACACCAACCCGATGGCGATGCTCTGCCGGGCCATGCAGCGGCAGTCCTCGATCGAGGTCAGCGGCCTCTGCCACAGCGTCCAGGGCACCGCCCACATGCTGGCGCGCTGGATCAAGGCCCCGATGGCGGAGGTCGACTACGTCTGCGCCGGCATCAACCACCAGGCCTTCTATCTGAAGTTCACCTGGAAGGGCGAGGACGCCTACCCGCTGATCCGGAAGGCGATGAAGCGTCGCGAGGTCTACAACGAGGAGCAGGTGCGCAACGAGATGTTCCTCGCCCTGGGCTACTACGTCACCGAGTCGAGCGGCCACAACAGCGAGTACAACGCCTGGTTCCGCAAGCGTCCCGACCTCATCGAGCGGTACTGCACGCACAGCACCGGCTGGAACCCCGGCGAGTACGCCTACATCCTGAAGAGCTACCGCCAGCGCGGCCGCGACTGGAAGAAGAAGATCATCGAGTGGATCGAGGACCCGAAGCCGCTCGACCTGCGCCGCGGCGAGGAGTACGCCGCCAGCATCATCAACGCCCGCCTGGGCGGGACGCCCTTCGAGTTCAATGGCAATGTCCCCAACACCGGCCTGATCACGAACCTGCCGACGGGCGTCTGCGTCGAGGTCCCGGTGATCGTCAACCGGCGCGGCCTGAATCCCCTGCATGTCGGGGCGCTGCCGGCGCAGCTCGCGGCGATGGTCAACACCAGCGTCGCCATCGAGGAGATGGCGGTCGAGGCGGCCCTCACCGGCAATGCCGAGGGCGTCTTCCACGCCATCTGCTACGACCCGCTGACCGCGGCGGTGCTGTCGCTCGCCGAGATCCGCGATCTGGTCAAGGCCATGCTGAAGAAGAACCAGGCCTACCTGCCACAGTTCAAGAGCATCGCCCTCTGAGGAGGTGCGCCATGCAGCGGGTCCTCATCAGCAGTTACCTGGTCAACCTGGCGCTGAACCTCGCCGCGCTGGCGTGGCTGCCGGAGCGCGTGGCGAGCCACTTCGGCGCCCGCGGCCTGGCCGACGGCTGGATGCCGCGGGGCGGCTATGTCCTGATGATGGTCCTCATGCAGACGGTCTTCCTGGCGGTGTTTCTGGGATCGCACCGCCTGGTCTTTGCCGTGTCGCCGCGCTGGGTGAATCTGCCGCACAAGGACTACTGGCTGCAGCCCGAGCGTCGTGCCGTCACTCAGGCCATGCTGGC
>JAAYZO010000350.1 GCA_012514865.1 Lentisphaerota bacterium
CGAGGCCGAGATCGAGATACGGGATCCCTACACCGGCGTCGGGGCCCAGGCCCGCACCGACGACGCGGGACGCTACCTCGTCAGCGGCCTGCCGCCGAACACGGTGGTGGTCCGCGTGCTCCCGGTCGAGCACGCGCCCGTGGTGGCCGAGGTCACCGGTCTGGTGGCGGGC
This sequence comes from Lentisphaerota bacterium, assembly GCA_012514865.1. GTDB lineage: Bacteria > Verrucomicrobiota > Lentisphaeria > Oligosphaerales > JAFGRS01 > JAGVUW01. The sequence goes on from JAAYZO010000350.1 coordinate 173, forward strand.
GCCACCCTGGCCTGGAACGCCGTCGTCCAGCCCGGTGCCACCGTCTTCGGCGAGGTCACCGCTCCCGGTGGGGCCACGGTGGCCGGAGCGACGATCCTGGTGGCCCCTGCTGACGGCTCGCCGGGCCGCTCAGGCCGCAGTGCTGAGGATGGCTCCTACGAGATTCGCGGCCTGGCGCCGGGGACCTACCGCCTGGAGGTCTTCTGCAAAGGCCACGGCGCCAGTGTGGTCACCGGCGTCGTCGTGCCGGCCGGCGGCAGCGTCGAGCGCGACCTGGCGCTGAGCGCCCCCGGGACACTCCAAGGCCACGTCCTCGACGGCGTCAGCGGCCTCCCGATCGCGGGCGCCGAGATCGCGGTGTCCAGCAGCGGCGCCCTGGAGCCGGTACTCAGCGATGCCGCCGGTGCCTTCGTCGTCGGCAGCCTTCCCCCCGGCCCAGTGACACTGCTGGTCAGCGCCGAGGGCTACCTGCCGGATACGCAGGTCGTGACCATCGGCGCCAAAGAGTCGATTGAGGTCAGGCTGGACCGCCCGTGGAGCCTGGCCGGGAAGGTCCTCGCCGGCGTCGAGCCGGTCGCCGGGCTGGGGCTGTATCTGGAGCACAGCAGTGGCGGCAATGTCAACGCCACCACCGCCGAGGATGGCACCTTCCTGATCGAGGGCCTGCGCGGCGGCGACTGGATCCTGGTGGCCAGCGGCCCGGTCGGCGAGATCCTCATCCATGACTCGTTCAGCCTGACGCCGGTCGACAAGGACGTCTGGAAGGACTACGCCGTGGCGCGCGGCGAGGTTCGCGGGCGCATCGTGACGGCCGATGGGGCGCCGCTTAAGGACGCCGAGATCCGCCTGGCCAGGGGTGGCAGCATCATGGCCGAGACGACGTCAGATGACGACGGCGCCTTTGTCTTCGGTATGGTTCCGGGCGTCTACGATGTCTCGGCCGTGCATCGCGATTTCGGCGCTGCGAAACGCCTCAGCCTGCCCGTCGGCAGTGGCGCCGTGATCGACCTCGGTGACTGGTCGCCGGCCGGCGTCGGCCTGACGGTGACGGCCACGGATGGCGCCGCACCGCTGGCTGGTGCCGTCGCCGAGCTGGTCTGGCTAAACGGCCTTGGCGGCGAACGCCTGATTGCCCATGGCGACGAGGCCGGCCACATGGCCTTCGGCCACCTGGCGCCCGGCACGTACCGGCTGAATACCTCGGCGCCCGGTCGGGCTCGTCTCGCTCAGAACGTAGTCATCGCCGGCACCGATAGCGCAGTCGCGGCGGCGCTGGCGGTCGAAGGCGTGGTGGCGGGCCGGGTCCGCACCGCGAGCGGCGCTCCGGTGCCTTTTGCCTTGGTCTGGGCTTCGGATCTCACGGATGGCGAGACCCTGCTGACGCTGGCGGATGCCGCTGGCGACTACCGCCTGGAGGGCCTGCCGGCCCGGCCGGTGAGTGTCTGGGTCACCGACCACGTCCTGACGCCGGCGACCTTCGGCGTCACGCCGACGCCGGGTGTCGTGACGACCGTCGACGTGGTCCTGCCGGCGAACGGCGCGTATGTCCTTGCTCACCTCGTCAATCCGCTCGGGCAGTCGGTCGGTGGCGTCCGTTGCACGGCAGTGACGCCGACCGGCATCGAGGTGCGTTCGACCGCCACCGGCACGGATGGCATCGTGGTCCTCGGGCCGTTGCCGGATGGCGACTTCACGGTGGTCTTTACCATCCCGGGCCTGTTGCCGGTGATGGCCGCGGTGACGATCAGCGGTGCCGATGTCGATCTGGGGGATGTGCTGCTTGACGAGGTTCCCGGCACGGGCGGCTTTGGGGGTGGCGGCAAGTGGAGCATCTGGGACTGGGTGCATGGCCAGAATCCGCCCAAGCGCTACATCAAGGACACGCCCGGCTGGCGCGCCCTGCACCAGGACTACTGGAATGCCTACGTCGCCTCGGGCAAGGACTGCCCGGATGCCCCCGAGGCCTACCGCCAGGCCTCCCTGTCGTCACAGAGCATCAACACGCGTTTCGACGCATGGTGCCTGACCTACGCGGCCATGAGCGGCATGACTGGCGCCGAGCTGAACACCCTCGCTGCCGAGATCGGCATTCTCACCGGCAAGATCAGCATGCAGATCGCCGGGCTCAGCGGCGCCATGGAAGCGATGAAGGGCCCCGCGTTCCTCGCCAAGATCTCGCCGGACATGCCGGCAGAGCTGGTGAAGGGCTACAACGACCTGTCGTTCGCCATCGACTTCGTCATCGACAGCACGACGCGCCTGGTGGCCTGCCTGAACTCGGGTGAGATCGACGCCAGCGAGGTCGCCTTCGACCAGATGATCGCCACCGTGCAGGCCATGGTCGGCGCCGTCGAGACCGTCGCCAAGATCATCGAGAAGGCCGGCTCGGCAGGCAGTACCAGTACCTTCCTGGCCGGTGGCGCTCTCGGCAAGACTCTCGGCGTGCTTGGCACGATCAAGGACCTCTACGGCTACTGGAAGGGCCTCAAGGAGAAAGAAAAGAACATCATCGAGACGATCAAGGCCAACGAGCGTGCGAACGAGATGTACAACGACATGCTGCAGCGCCACATGGGCAACCTGTCGCGCCTCGCGGCGGCCATCGGCTGCGATGACGACGACGACCCGCCGCCGCCGCCGCCGCCCCCGCCGCCGCCGTGGCCGCCGCCACCCCCGGGAGGCTTCCCCGAGGGCGGTAATGGCCCCAGCGCCGTCGTCGGCCGGGTGCTGAGCCGTGATCCGAACGAGAAAGAGAGCCTCGGTGTCGGCGCGGCCAACTGGGTGCCCGCCGGCCGCGAGGTGACCTACATCATCCACTTCGAGAACGAGGACGACGCCACCGCCCCGGCGCAGACGGTGACCATCACCGACGTCCTGCCCGCCGATCTGGAGGTCGGGACCTTCGAGGCCCTTCAGGTCAGCTTCAACGGCACCACGGTCGACCTCCCGGCCGGCACCCGCGACTACCTCGGGTCGACCACCGTCGCATCCGATCCCAACCCGGTACGCCTGCGCGTCCACCTCAACGAGACCACGCGGACGGTCGAGTGGGTGATGCAGTCCTACGACCCGGCGACCGGCGAGCTGCCGGTGGATGCCCTGGCCGGATTCCTGCCGCCGAATGACGACACCGGCCGCGGCGAGGGCTTCGTCATGTTCCGCATCCGGCCGCGCGATGGCCTGCCGACCGGCTCCGGCATCCGCAACGTCGCCCGGATCGTCTTCGACGAGAACGAGGCGATCATGACCAACCAGATCGACCCGCATGACCCCAGCAAGGGCACCAGCCCTGACAAGGAGGCCCTGGCGACGATCGACGTGGAGGCTCCTGCCAGCCGCGTCGACGACCTCCCGGCGGTGTCGCCGCCGGCCATCGAGGTCTCCTGGTCCGGCTGGGACGACCTCGGCGGTGTCGAGGGCTCGGGCGCCTCGACCTGGACGATCTACGTACAGGAGGACGGCGGTGCCTTCGCCCCGTGGCTGGTCGACACGCCCTTGACCGGCGCGGTCTACAACGGCGTGGCGGGCCGGACGTATGGGTTCTACAGCGTCGCCACCGACGCGGTGGGCTGGAGCGAGCCCGGTAAGGCCGCGGCCGAGGCCACGACCATTGCCGGCTACACGGTGCGCCTCGAGGCGGAGGCCAACGGCGCCCTGGCGGACGGCCCGGTGCTCCAGATCGTCGCCCCCGGCGGCTCGACGGTGCCCGTGCGGGCCGTGCCCGCCGCGGGCTACCACCTCGAGGGGTGGTGGCTCGATGGCCAGCCCATCGGCACCGCCAACCCGATCACCCTCGACGCGCTCGACCGCGATCGGACCCTGACGGCGCGCTTCGCGATCAACCAGTACGTGCTGACCTACCTGGCGCAGAATGGCACGATCGGCGGCGGCGCGGCCGTGCAGGTCGCCAACCACGGCAGCGACGGCGCCGAGGTCACGGCACAGCCTGCCGAGGGCTTCCACTTCACCACCTGGAGCGACGGCGTCCAGACCCCGACGCGTCGCGACTTGGCCGTGACGGCGCCGCTGACCGTCACCGCGATCTGCGAGATCAACATCTACCCGGTGACCTTCCTGGCGGGCGCGCATGGCACTCTCGCCGGCGGTCCGAACGAGGTGACGATCCTGGTCGCCCATGGCAGCCTGTGCCCGGACGCGCCGGCGATTGTCGCGGAGGCGACGTGGGTGCACGCCGGGTGGTCACCGGCCCTGCCGGCGGTCATCACCGGGCCGGCCCAGACCACTGCCCAGTACGTCCGCCAGGCCTTCACGCTGACCTACCTCCTCGGCGCCAACGGCCTCGCCGTCGGGCCGAGCCCGCAAACGGTGATCGCCGACGAGGACGGTGAACCGGTGCTGGCCGTGCCGGCCGAAGGCTCGCATTTCGTGGGCTGGAGCGATGGCGAGGACGACAACCCGCGCACCGACCGCGATGTGCAGGGCAACCTCACCGTGACGGCGCTGTTCGAGGTCAACACCTACCCGGTGACCTTCCTGGCGGGCGCGCATGGGACCCTGGCCGGCGGTCCGAACGAGGTGACGACGATGGTCGCCCATGGCAGCCCGTGCCCGCAACCGCCGGCGGTGACGGCCGATGCGACCTGGGGCTTCACGGGGTGGTCGCCGGCGTTGCCGGCAGTCATCACCGGCCCGGTGGTGACCACCGCCCAGTACGTCCGGCTGAACGTCACCCTGACGTACCTCCTGGGTGCCAACGGCCTGGCTGTGGGGCCGAGCCCGCAGACGGTCCTGCCGGGTGAGGATGGCCTCCCGGTCCTGGCGGTCGCCGCCGAGGGCTACCGTTTCGCGGGCTGGAGCGACGGCAAGGACGACAATCCCCGTACCGACGAGGAGGTCCAGAACGACCTGACCGTGACCGCCTGGTTCGTCCCGAACAACCCGCTCCCGCCGAACGGCGCCTTCGTGGCGCTGGTCGGGGCAGACAGCCTGGGCGGCCAGGGCCGGATCTGGAACCTCGGCGGCGCCTACACCATGAATCTTGGCAACGCCACCCTGACCCTGCGGCTCAGTCACGACAGCCAGGGCCGCCTGGTCGGCAATGGGGCTCTCCAGCCCCACGCCCCTGCGGCGGGCGGCGTCGGCATTCCGGTGGTGATCCGCGGCACCGTGCGGGGCCGCGACGGGGCGGTGGTGGCGCAGCTCTCGCTGACCGGTCAGCGTACCGGCCTGCCCGGCCAGCCGCTGGCCCGCGCCAGCGCCAGTGGCAGCCTGAACCTGGCCCTGGATCCAAGCCCTCGAACCCTCAATGGCCGCGCTCAGATCAGCGTGATCCTGGGGACCGAGCGGCTCGCCATCAGCAGCGCCCGCGTGACGCCGCTACCGGCACCCATGGATGGATCCTTCCGCCTGGATCTCCAGCTCGACCTCGACGGCACGGCCGTCGACGGCGCTGCGACGCTGACCCTTGCCAATGGCGTCGCCTATAACCTGATCGCCAACGGCGTCTACAACGACCCGGTGTCGGACCTGACTCTGACCCCCGATCCCTCGGACCCCGCCGCCCAGGGCATCCGGCTGCGGCTGGTGGTCCTCACGCGTGAGGACCGGTCCGCCGTCGTCCAGAGCCTCAGCGGCGGCCTCGGCGGCCAGATCCTGGGTGGGGATCTCTGAAGGATCTTCCGCCACGGGCCGGCAACGGCCCGTGGCGGAAGATCTTCTGGACTGGAGCGTGGCCCGGGCGTCCCGCCCGGGTTCCGGGAGCGTGGCCCGGGCGTCCCGCCCGGGTTCCGGGAGCGTGGCCCGGGCGTCCCGCCCGGGTTCCGGGAGCGTGGCCCGGGCGTCCCGCCCGGGTTCCGGGAGCGTGGCCCGGGCGTCTCGCCCGGGTTCCGGGAGCGTGGCCCAGGCGTCCCGCCTGCGGCCTGTGGTGATCTCAGCCAAGGCGGCTGTGCTAACCCTGGGTTGTCGCTCCCACGAGACCCAGTCCCCGGCCGCACCGCGACTCACCGTCGAGCAACTGCGCCTTGGAAGGGTTCTCCTCGATGTACTTCCGGTAAAAGGCCAACTGCTGCGCAGAGCGGACGACGTGGTCGAAAGACTCATCCTGCCAGAAGGCCCCCTGCCTTCCGAGCATGAGATTGGCCCGATGTGCTGAGAACGACTTCCAGGAGTGCAGTATCCTGGGCAGACCGCACGGATTCAGGGGCTTCATGAGAACATGGACATGGTTCGGCATGACCGCGTAGGCATCAAGAACGTATCGACTGCCATCGAAGTGATGCAAGGCGTCCTCGACAAGGGCTGACACCTCGGGGCAGCGGAGGCAACACTCACCGCTACCGGCATCGAGCCAGGCCTGAAGGCGTTCAGGAAAGAGCTCTGCATACGTCGAAATGTCGTGGTCCGACCATGGTTCCGGGTGCGCGGCAAGCCATCGGTCGCGTTCAGCGCGCCAGGCATTCAACCTATCAGCCGGCAGGGCATCGGCGAGCCGGAAGGTGACGAAGTAGGTGCGCCCGGTCTGCTCCCAGTGAGGTAGGTTGCGGTGGTAGACCGAGATGTCGTCGTAAGGGCAGAAGGGAACAAAGGTGAGAGGTTGGGAGACCCCGGGCGGGACGCCCAGGCCACTCTCGGGGGAAGGGACCCCGGGCGAGACGCCCAGGCCACTCTCGGGGGAAGGGACCCCGGGCGGGACGCCCAGGCCACTCTCGGGGGAAGGGACCCCGGGCGGGACGCCCAGGCCACTCTCGGGGGAAGGGACCCC
>JAAYZO010000351.1 GCA_012514865.1 Lentisphaerota bacterium
AGATCCGGCTCTTCCGGGAACTGCGCAGGTCGCGGCCAGTGGAAGGCGATCCGACGGGCTGCCGGATTCCGTCAGCCCTGGAAGGGCAGGCGGGCGCGCAGGTCGCGCTCGTAGGCCGCGAGGTCGGTGATCGGGCAGCGCGCGATGCCGTCGTTCATGGCGGCCTCGGCGACGCGGCGCGCCACGCGCGGCACGACACGCGGGTCGAAGGGCTTCGGGATGACGTAGGTCGTCTTCACCGGGCAGGGGCCGGAGAACATGCCCTCGGCAGCGTCCTTCGGGTAGGCCTCGGCGAGGAAGGCCAGGACGTCGGCGGGAACGGGCTCGCGGGCGATCTCGGCCAGGGCCTGCGCCGCGGCCAGCTTCATCGATTCGGTGATGTCGCGAGCACGCACGTCCAGGGCGCCGCGGAAGATGCCCGGGAAGCCGAGGACGTTGTTGACCTGATTCGGGAAGTCGGTGCGGCCGGTGCCGACGACGGCGGCGCCGCCGGCCAGGGCATCTTCCGGGTAGATCTCGGGCTTCGGGTTGGCCATGGCGAAGACGATCGCCCGGGGCGCCATCGAGGCGACCATCTCGCGGGTGACGCAGTTGGCCACCGAGACGCCGAGGAAGACGTCGGCGCCGCGCAGGGCCTCGGCCAGGGTCCGGGCCGGGGTGTCGGCCGCCAGGCGCTCCTTCTGCGGATTCATGCCATCGCGGCGGCCCTTGTAGACGACGCCCTTGCTGTCGCAGATGATGACATTCCCACGACGCACGCCGGCGGCGATGTAGAACTCGATGCAGGCGATGCCGGCGGCGCCGGCGCCGTTGACGACGACGCGGACGTCCTCGATGCGCTTGTCGACCAGGGGCAGGGCGTTGAACATGCCGGCGAGGCTGATGATGGCGGTGCCGTGCTGGTCGTCGTGGAAGACCGGGATGCCCATGCGCTTCTTGAGCACGCTCTCGACCTCGAAGCAGGCCGGGGCGCCGATGTCCTCGAGGTTGATGCCGCCGAAGGTCGGCTCGAGGGCCGCCGCCACCTCGATCAGGCGGGCGGCGTCGGTGCGGCCGTCAGGGGTGAAGACGTTGTTGACGCAGACCGGGAAGGCGTCGATGCCCGCGAAGTGCTTGAAGAGGACCGCCTTGCCCTCCATCACCGGCATACCGGCCTCGGGGCCGATGTTGCCCAGGCCCAGGACGGCGGTGCCGTCGCTGATCACCGCCACCATGTTGCCGCGGTTGGTGTACTCATAGACCTTGTCGGGCTGCGCGGCGATCTCGAGGCAGGGCTCGGCGACACCGGGGGTGTAGGCCAGCGCGAGGTCCTGCGCGGTCCGGCACGGCTTCGAGGGCCGCAGGGCGATCTTGCCCGGCGTGGGCGTGGAGTGGTAGGCCAGGCTGCGTGCTTTCAGATCCTCGTGCATCGTCATAGTACCTTAATTAAGGAATGGGGACCGCTGAGGGGGCCTTCTCACGGCCTTCGGCTGTAAGCCGCTACTATAGTCCCGCGGTGCCGGATTGGTACCGGCTGAGGCCGCGGCGCAGGGCGGTCCCGAGACCGCTCGTTCGCGTCGGCGCGGCGCCTCGACAGACGGCCCGGCCGCACTACGGTACCCGACGCGACGCGCATCCTGCGACGCCGTCCGTGCCGGCCTGCCGGAGAGGCTGTCGGCGGCGGGCCTTAGCCTGACCTATTCACGCGCCGCATGGCGGCTCGTGAACAGGTCACCCTTCGGGCTTCGACGCGAGGCACTTGCGGCCTCTTGCTCAGGGCTAACCTTGAGCAGGCAGCGAGGAGCGATGCGCGTCGAAACGTGCGCCGCAGTACAGTGTGGCGCACGTGGATTGTGAGCGAAGCATCCACGCTTCGCGAATAATCCAGGTTAGGCCGAGTCGGGGACCACCATGAAAACGCTCTACCGTGCTGCCCAGATCAACGCTGCCGACGTCGGCGACCTTCAGGAGGCACTGACGCTCCTGCCGCCGCAGGGCGGCGATGTCTACCTGCCGGCGGGGTGCTACGAGATCGACCGTACGGTCACCTGCCGTCTGCACGAGGGCCAGCATCTCTGCCTGCACGGCGACGGCCGCGCCACCGTGCTGCGCTTCACCGCCACCGACGGCTCGCCGCTTCTGGCCATCGACGGGGTGCCGAACTCGTGGTGGCCGGACCTGCGCTTCACCCTGCGCGACCTGACCTTCGTCGGCCAGGAGGGCAGCGGTGACGCGCTTCACCTGCGCTGGCCCAACGACGCGCTGATCGACGCCTGCGCCTTCTTCGGCTTCGGCGGCACGGCCATCACCGTCACCCCCAACGCCACCAATGTCACCATCCGCGACTGCTGGATGCGCGACTGCCGGCGCGTCCTGCACGCCGACAACCTGCACCACCTCACCTTCCACGGCAATCAGACCCGCAGCCGCGACGGCGGCGTGGTCCAGAGCGAGCACCTCTATATCGGAAAGCACTGCCGCGAGGTGCGCATCGTCAACAACCACCTCGCCTATGGGCAGGCCGAAGCGATCATCCTCGACGGCACGGCCCAGCATGTCATCGCCAACAACACCATCGAGGGCTTCACCATCGGCATCCGCGTCCGCGACTGCCGCGACCTCACCCTCAGCGCGAACTACCTGCACACACCCACCGGGGTCCTCATCGAGGGCGACAGCCGCGGCGTGGTCGTCAGCGGCAACCTCTTCACGGACAACTCCGAGCGGGCCCTCTGCATCCGCGACTGCCACGGCTCGGGCGGCCATGTCATCAGCGGCAATGTCATCCGCCAGAGCGTCTACAACGACGGGCAGGGCGGCATCGACCTCGGCGAGGCGGTCGACTGCGTGGTGCAGGGCAATGTCCTCGAGGACATCGACCGCGGCCCGGCCCTCGACGGCCACCCCGGCGCGGCGGCGGCCAACGGCGTCAGCGACACCGCCGAGCGCGCCCGGCGTGGCCTGGCCGGGCCGGCGCCGCACTGTGACGCCGACAATCCCTTCCAGCCCCTGCACGCCTGGCTGAAGGCGCAGCCCGCGACGACGCGGCGGGTGACGCTGACCTGGTGGGAGTGGCGGCGGATGGCCGGCGGCGACCTGCCGGCGGCGGCGGAGGCCGACCGCGGCTGGTGGCACAACGA
>JAAYZO010000352.1 GCA_012514865.1 Lentisphaerota bacterium
GACGCCTGAAGGAAAGGACGTCCGCGCGAAAGACATCGAGCGCGAGCACCTGAAGCGCGGCTTCAAGTGCATCGGCTACCACTTCGTCATCGACCTGGACGGCACAATCGAGGAAGGCCGTCCGCTGACGATGAACGGCGCCCACTGCGAGAAGCCCGGCTTCTCCGGCAGGCCCTACAACCAGCACTCCATCGGCATCTGCTACGTCGGCGGTGTCGCGAAAGACGGTAAGACGCCGAAAGACACCAGGACCGACGCCCAGAAGCTCGCCATGCAGGCGCTCGTCGCCAATCTCACCATGCAATATCCGATCACGGAAGTCATCGGCCACCGCGACGCCTCCCCGGATCTGAACGGCGACGGGAAGATCAGCCGCTGGGAATGGCTGAAGAGCTGCCCGTGCTTCGAGGTGAAGGCCGAGTTCCCGATGGCCGTGTGCACCGCTAAAAAACCCGAGCGATGAGACGCGCCGCGATTCTGGCCATAGCCCTGGCCGCCCTGCTGCTCGCCGCCGCGAGCTGCGGGCCCTGCCGGTGCCTGCCCGTCGAGACAAACGTCAAGGACAGCACCGCCGTGCACTAAGTGGACTCCACGATCGTGACCATCCGGGACAGCGTCGTGCTGGTACCGCTCCCCGCGGAAGAGTCCAGCGCCGTCCTGCCGGAAGGATTCCGCTCCCACATCCAGACCTCGCTCGCGGAGAGCGACGCCTGGGTCGAGGACGGCCTTCTTCACCACACCATCCGCAACCGGTCCGACCAGCAGCTGCCGGTCATCGTACCGATCACCACCACGGCGACCGTGCAGCACGCGAGCTCCGACCACGCGCAGCTCGCCCAGCACACCGTCATCCGGGAGGTGGAGCGCAAGCTGAACTGGTGGCAGCGCTTCCGCCTCGGCGCCTTCTTCTGGCTCCTGGCGCTGGCCGTCGTCGGCTGGCGTCGCGAGATCTGGTCCCTGCTGAAGCACTTCATCAAAATCGCATAGACGCATGGAAAGAATCAACGCCCTGGAGCCCGTGTTTCTCGACACACTCCCCGAGAACGACGCCCTGGAATACGGGAAGATCTATATCAGCCGCCGGCACGGCATCTCGAAGCACCTTTGTCCGGACGGCTGCGGCACCGTGTCCGTGCTGACCTTCGGCAAGGAGGACGGCTGGAAGCTGACGGAGAGCGACGGCCGGATCATGGTCCATCCTTCAGTCCTGGAGACCATGTGCCCGCACCGCGCGCACTACTACATCACCTACAACCGGATCCAATGGCTATAGAGCGAACACGCACCCACCACGCCCTCATAGAACAAATTTTCCCACTCCCCGCGCCGAGACGGTCCGGGGAGTTTCATTTTGGCAGGATCTGCGCGCCGCGCAGTTCCGGGACGGCCTCCGCGCGGCGCAGGCCCAGGTAGATGGAGGTGATCGCGACGTTGCTGTGATCGGCCTGCTGGCGGACCAGGTTGATGGGAATGCCGGCGCTGGCCATGTTGGTGATGCCCGTATCTTTCAAGCTGTAGAGCTGGACTTCTTCCGGGAAGCCCAGCGCCGGGCGGACGTGCGCTGACCAGAAGGCCTCGAATTTGCGCTGGTTCACGCCCTGGGCCCCGGGCCGGAAGTCATCCCCGCGGCCGGCGTTCCGTCCGAACAGGAACCAGTCCGGCCGGGAAAGGTTCAGGCGCCGCAGATCCGGCATCGCCGCGTCGGGGATGGTCCGGACGCTGTCGCGGTCGTTCTTTGCGACCTCCCCGCTCACAAATACCAGCTGCCGGTCCAGGTTGACGTCGCCGCAGCGCAGCAGGGCGATTTCCTTCGGCCGCATGAAGCAGCAGTAGCACAGCAGGCAGACGGCCAGGTATTCGGGATTCTCGGCGCGCAGGTATTCGAGCAGGCGGCCCAGCTCGTCGGCGGACAGCAGGCGGCGCTTCTTTGCGAGCAGCCGCCGGGGCTTCCGGCGGATCCCCTCGAAGGGATTCACGGCGATGTAGCCGTGCTCGATGAGCCACGTGTGCAGTGTCAGCAGGAAGGACAGGTAGTTGTTCCAGGTCCGCGGCGAGACGTCGTCGCGGCTGTCGAGATGGTCCATGAAGGCGACGGCGGTCTCGCGGCTGACACAGGCCACGGGCCGCGGCTGCGCGAAGCCGTTCTTCTTCAGCCAGTCGGAGAAGACGTTGATGAAGGACCGGTAGGACGCGACGCTCTGGCCTTCGGCTTCCTTGCGTTTGACGGCGAGGAAGGCGTCGTAGGCCTCGAAGACGGAGACGGTGGAGCGGGGAGCGGTGGCGTCGCGCAGGGGATTCCATCCGAGGGCGAGTCGTTCGGTGATGGCGGCCATAATCTCGCGCGCTACGCGCACGCGCTCGCGCTCGGGTTTGATATGGTTGACTTTGATGCGGATCCGGCGGAGCTGGCCCGTGTTCGGGTCTTTGACGTAGTAGCGGATGACCCAGTCGGCGCCTCGCGTCAGCTTCGGCGGTCGATAATCTATTCCGGGTAGCGGTTTGA
>JAAYZO010000353.1 GCA_012514865.1 Lentisphaerota bacterium
CAAGGCCCGTCCGTGTCCGTCCGTGCGGGTCCGTGTCGGTCCGTGTCCCGAGCCGGAAGGCCGCGGGAACGCCCAACGCTGAACGCCCAACGCTCAACACCGCCCCCCCGACCCTCGACCCTCGCCCCCTCGACCCTCGACCCCTCGACCCTCGACCCGCGGGAACGCCCAACGCTGAACGCCGAACGTCCAACGCTCAACACCACCCCCCTCGACCCTCGAGGCGCGGCGCCGGGTCCGGCAAGGCCCGTCCGTGTCCGTCCGTGCGGGTCCGTGTCGGTCCGTGTCCCGAGCCGGAAGGCCGCGTCCCCGCGGCCCCGGCAATAATGGCGTCGGGCGGAGCGGTGCCGGTGCCAATGGCGGGCTATAGTGGGACGTTTACCTGCTGTGAGGCCCCGCGGTCCCGTTTGGCGTCGGGGCGAGCCCGGCGGTGGCGAACGGCCGCAATTTCCTGAGGATGATCATGACAGCCCACGCGCGCACATTCCGGTTCTCTCTGATGCTGACCGCGGCCCTCCTGACGGGCAGCCTTGCCCTGCAGGCGCAGGTCGACGTCGTCAAGCGGCTCGGCGAGGCCAACCCGACCCTGGTTGTTACGAGTTTCGAGGGCAGCGACGCGGTGCGCAAGAAGCTCGTGGACGCCCTGACCCGCTGCGACTGGTTCACGGTGCAGAGCAGCGGCCGCGACCCCGACTTCACGGTCGCGGCGCGACATCTCGCGGGGGCTGCCGAGAGCCTCGAGCTGCAGGTCGTGACACGGCAGCGCGCCAGCTTCGGGCTACGTGCCGCCGCCGGCGCCGGCGGGACAGACGAGATGGTCTTCCGGGCCGTCGACGAACTCCTGCGCAAGGCCTTCAGCGTGCCCGGCCTGTGCAACAGCCGCCTGGCCTTCGCGGTGGCCGGCAGCGGCAACCTCAAGGAAGTCTACACCTGCCGGTTTGACGGTTCCGACTCCCGCCGGCTGACGCACAATGGCAGCATCAGCACCGAGCCGTCGTGGGGGCCGGGGAATCGCCAGTTGGTCTACACCCTGTACCAGAACAACGCCACCTCGGTGGTGCTCGTCGACATGGCCAACTCCCGCCAGAAACGCCTGTGCCGCTTTCCGGGCCTGAATGCCGGCGCCGACCTCAGCCCCGACGGCCAGTGGGCCGCGATCAGCCTGAGCAAGGACCGCCGCGTCGATCTGTTCGTGGTGTCGGCGCAGACCGGCCAGGTGGCGCGGCAGCTCACCAGCGACCTCTCGGCCGAGTCCTCGCCGTGCTGGTCGCCGCGCGGCGATCAGCTCTGCTTCGTCTCCGACCGTGCCGGCCGGCCGCAGCTCTACCTGATCGGCGCTCAGGGCGGGAGCGCGACGCGGCTCCTGCGGGAGTCCGATGAGGCCGTCTCGCCGGACTGGTCGCCGGTCTCGAACACCATCTGCTTCTCGACCCGCCTCGGCGGCCAGTACGCCATTGCCGTGGTCGATATGAAGGACGGCTCCCGGACGCGCAAGGTGGTGACCAACGCCGCCGGCAACTGGGAATCGCCCGCCTGGGCTCCCGACGGTCGTCATGTCGTCTGCGCCCGGCGCCTGCAGAAGGGCCGCGAACTCTACATGGTGGACACCTGGCATGGCCGCCTGATACCGATCACCCGCGGCGGCGACCACTCGCTGCCGTCGTGGTCCGAGGTCTACCCGTAGGCCGCGGCTGCCGCAAAGGAAGACCGCTCCCGTGACTGTCGCTGTTGCCGCTGCTGCCTCCGGCCGTCTGCCGCCGCCTCCTGCCCGGGTCTTCCTGGTAGGCCTGGGTGGCATCGGCATGAGCGGCCTGGCGCAGGCCCTGCAGGACCGCGGCTATGCAGTGGCGGGCAGCGACCGGCTCCTGGACGGCCCCGGGCGCTCCGAGCTGGTGGCGCAGCTCCGCGGCCTGGGCCTTGCGGTCTACCCCCAGGACGGCAGCGGCCCGCGCCAGGAACGCCCGGATGTCCTGGTGACCTCGGCGGCGGTGGAGGCGGGCAACCCCGACCTGGAGGCCGCGCCGGGCGTGCCGGTGTGCCCGCGGGCGCGGGCTCTGGCGGCGCTTCTGAATGCCGGCGGCGGCTGTCAGATTGCGGTGGCGGGCTCGGCCGGCAAGACCTCGGTCACCGGCTGGATCGCCGCGGCGCTGCGGGCCCTGGGACGGCGCGTCATGGTCGTCAACGGCGGCTACATGCTCGACGCCGAGTCGGCGCAGCGGCCGGGTAACTACGCCGCCGATGCCGACCCCGAGTTCCAGGTGGTCGAGGTCGACGAGAGCGACCGCAGCCTGGTCGAGTTCACCCCCGACGTCGGCGTGCTGCTGAACATCGGCACGGACCACTACGGACGCGAGGAACTCCTGGCGGTCTTCGGGCGTTTTCTGGACCAGTGCCGCGAGGCCTGCGTGCTGCCGGCCGGGCTGGCGGCGGAGCTGGCCGGCCATGGCCCGGCGCGGCGGCGGCTCTTTGCGCCGGCGCCGGCGGCCGAGGCGACGGCGGTGGTCGCGCCCAGTGAGTACGAGCCCGGCCCGCACGGGGCGGCCTTCGTCCTGCCGGGGGCCGGACGGGTCGCCAGCACGCAGTACGGCCGCCACTCGGCGACGAACGCGGCGGCGGTGCTGGCGGCGCTCGAGGCCGCCGGCGGCGCGGCCGCGCCGGCGGCCATGGTTGCCGCCCTGGGCGCCTTCCGCGGCATCCGCCAGCGCTTCGAGTACGTCGGCCAGCGCCACGGCCGGCCGGTCTACCACGACTACGCCCACAACGTCCAGAAGATCGCGGCGGCGCTGGACACCGCCCGCGAGGCGGCCGGGTCGCCCGTGACGGCCTTCTTCCAGCCGCATGGGTACGGCCCGCTGGGCTTCATGCGCGAGGCCCTCGCCGAGACCCTCCGAGAGGCCCTGCGCCCCGGCGACCGCTGGGTCTTCCTGCCGGTGTACTACGCCGGCGGCTCGTCGTCGTTCACGCCGACAGCGGCCGCAGTCGCGGCCGAGTACGCCGCCGCCGGCCTGCCGGCCAGCGCCCTCGAGCGTCGCGACGACGCGGCGGCCCTCCTCGACGAGGCCGGCGCCGACGCGGCGCGGGCCATCCTGGTCCTGGGCGCGCGGGATCCATCCCTGCCAGCCTTCGCCGCCGGGCTCTGCCACCACCCCTGATACAGGAACGCCTGACGACCATGCTGCAACGCTGTGCCGCCCTGACGCTGAGCCTGATGGCCGGGAGTCTCCTGGCCTTTCCGGTCGACCTCTCGGAGCCCCCGGCGGGCCACCCGCCGCTGACGCCGCGCGACGGCGCCGTCGTCCCGATCAACCCGCCGCCGATGATCTGGCGCGTCGACGAGACGGCGGCCAGCTACACCCTCGAACTGTCCCGCGATCCAGGCTTCGCCGGCGAGGTCGTGCGGGTCGAGGGCATCGACCTGCCCTTCTACAACCACAGCGAGACGCTCGCGGCGGGCATCTGGTACTGGCGCTATCGCGTCGTGCGCGCCGACGGCGCCGTCTCCGACCCCGGGCCGGCGCGGCATTTTGTCATCGAGAGCGCGGCCGTGGCGCTGCCGGTGCCGCCGACCCGCGCCATCCTCGAGAGCCTCCCGGCGCATCCGCGCGTCTTCGTCACGCCGGCGACCCTGGAGGCCTTCCGCGCCCGCCGCCTGGGACCCGCCGCCGAAGCCTGGGACGAGATCCGCCACGGCGCCGAGCAGGCCCTCACCCAGACGCCGCGGACGGTCACCCTGAAGCCCTTCCCGGCCGACCCCGGCAAGGCCCGCAAGCAGGTCTTCTTCCTCGGCAGCGACGGCCAGGCGCAGGTCCCGGCCGGCATCGGGCCATCCGAGCTGAATGCCGCCGCCGACCGCGCCAACCTCCTCTCGTGGGCCTACCTGATCAGCGGCGAGCAACGCTACGCCGAGGCGGCGCGGACCTGGCTGCTGTGGCTGCTGCCCTTCCGCATGGACTACCACCTCGCGCGCGCCGACCGCGCCGCGCATGACACGGTCGTCTACAACTACGAGTACGGCCTGAAGAACGTCGCCCTGACCTACGACCGCATCATCGGCGTCCTGAGCCCGGCCGAGCGCGCCGCGGTGCTCGAGCACGTGCGCTACCACGGCGACAACGCCTACCGCTGGTGCCGCGATGCCCTCAAGCTCGACGTGCGCTACGAGAACTCCCATGGCCAGCAGTGCATGCACGCCCTGGTGACCACGACCATGGCCGTCATGGGCGACCTCGACGAGGCCGACGTCTGGGCCGACTGGCTGATCCGCCAGTACGTCAACCGCCTGGCCTGGGGCGGCGATGACGGCGGCTACACCGAAGGCCAGACCTACGGCCACAAGTTCGGCATGATCCTGGAAGCCCTGGCGGCCCTGCGCACGGCCACCGGCATTGACGTCTTCCGCAAGCCGCGCCTCAACAACGCCGGCGAGTTCTGGCTGTACTGCATGGCGCTGAACACCTGGTGGAACCACTGGGGCGACGTCTATCCCCTCCTCGAGCCGATGCGCGGCAACGCCCGCGACGGCGCCATCGCCGGTCTGCTGGCGGCCATGACCGGCAACCGCGCCGTGGCCTGGTACAGCCGGACGGTGGTGACGCCGCCGGCGCACATACCCTTCCGCTACCTCGCCGAGCCAGGCCCGTCGCCGAAGCCGCCGATCGACGTGGCCCAGGCCAGGCTCTTCCCCGACGTCGGCCAACTGGCGGCCTACGACCGCTTCTACGACCACGCCGGCAGCCGCATCTTCTTCCGCTCCAGCCCCTGGGGCAGCCACAGCCACTCCCACTGCGATCAGAATGGCTTCGTCATCCACGCCGGCGGCGAGATCCTCGCCTGCGATGCCGGCTACTACACCTACTCAGGCGATACCTACCACCAGCAGTTCAGCACTGCCTCGGTCGCTCACAACACCCTCCTGGCCAACGGCAAGGGCCAGCCCAAGTCAATCACCGCCAAGGGCCTCGTGCACAGCCTCTTCGACAGCCCGCGCTACTGCCTCTTCACCGGCTCGGCCGGGACCGCCTACCCGGAGATGCTCGAGCGCTTCGACCGCACCGTGCTCTTCCTGCGCCCGAATCTCTGGGTCATGCACGACGACGTCACGGCACCCGCACCGACGGCGCTGACCTGGCTCCTGAATACCTTCGAGCCGGCCGAGATCGATGCGGCCAGGGCGACCCTGACGGTACGCCAGCGCGACCAGCGCCTGAGCGTCCGGCACCTCTTCCCGGACGGCATGGAGTACACCCAGGGCAACGAGCGGCCGGTGCCGATGCTGACCAAGAGTTTCTGCCGCTACACCGAGGCCTTCCCGCAGGCCTGGACCCTCCGGGCTGTGACGCCGCCGCGCCAGGCCGAGCAGATCCTGTCGGTCCTCGAAGCCCACGGCGCCGACGCCGCGCCGGCGCTGGTCCAGGCCGAGGCGCTCAGCGCCGGCGACTGCCGCGGCGTGCGCATCCTGACGGGCGGCCGCCGTGAGACCGTCCTGTTCCGCCCCGCCGCCGCGGACGCCTCGCAGCAGGCCGCCGGGCTGTCCTTCACCGGCCGCGTCGCCAGCGTCGCGGTCAACGAGGCCGAGCGCGCCCTGAGCTGGATGCTCGCCGACGGCACCCGCCTGGCCCAGGGCGAGACGGTGCTGTTCACGGCCTCGACGGCGGTGTCCGCCGCAGCCGAGTACGCCCCGACCGCGGCGCGGTCGATGGCGTGGGTCCGTCACGACGGCGACACCCGCGTGCAGCTCCGCCTCCCGGAACGCCCCGGCCAGGTCTGGACCGCACCGGCGCAGGCGCCGGAACAGGCCGCCCGAGCCGCCGTCGCCTGGGCTGACGGCGTCCTCAGCCTCGACCTTAAGGGCCGTGGCACCACCGTCCTCTGGATCGACCCGGCCCGCGACCTGGCCACCGCCCCGGCAGCGCTGACCCTGACCCTCGCCGACAGCCGCGGCAGCCAGTCCATCGCCATGGAGACCGCGGTCGCCGACAACGGCGACCTGGTGGCCTTCACCACGCTCATGCCGGCCACCCCCGGCGACTACACCCTCAGCGCCCCCGGCGCCGAGATCCTCGTCCAGGACCGCTGGGATCCGGACCTCAGCCGCCGCGGCCGCGACCAGGTCCAGGCCCGCTGTTGCGAGGGCACCGAGCTGTTCATCCGTTTCGCGCCGACGGCGACGCCCGAGGCCCGCGCCGCACTGCTGCCCGACGGCGCCGCGGCCTGGGTCAGCGTCCTCCGCAACGGCGGCTTCGAGGCCGGCATCCCGGCCTACCCGCCGCGAAGCTGGACGATCTCACACCCGCGGCGCATGGGCTTCAGTTGGCCCTACTGGAGCCAGGAGCAGCCGCGCAGCGGCGCGTCGGCCCTCAAGTTCGTCCGCCCCGAGGTCGCCATGAGCCTGATCGCCCAGCCGATGCGGCTGCTCGTGGGCGGGCGGTACCGTCTGCGCTTCCACGCCATGGGCAACGCCAGCACGGTCGAGGTGGGCGTCAGCGGCACTCGCGGCGCCAGGGCCGCGGTCAAGGTCGAGCCCTCGACCGAGTGGCGCGCCTACGAGACCGAGTTGGACCTGCACCCGGGTTACACCCAGCTCACCATCGCCTTCGGCAACGGCGGCGAGCCCGACCAGGTCCTCTGGCTCGACGACATCGACCTCAGCCGCCGCGTCGACGGCGTGGCGGCCACCCAGCCCTGATTCATCACCCCTTAATTAAGGATAACACCATGACCCCACCATCCGGACCCCCGGGGGCGCATCGACGCCCCCACGGCGCCAAGCCGACAGGCTCAGGCGGCGACCGCGGCTTCAGGCCGCCACGCGACGCCGCCAAGCGCCCCGACGGACCCGCTGACCGCTACCGCCGCGACGACAACCGGGGCTTCCGCGGACCGCCCCGCGAGGGCGCAGGGCGCGACGACCGGCCCTTCCGCGGACCGCCCCGCGAGGGCGCCGGGCGCGACGACCGACCCTTCCGCGGACCGCCGCGTGAGGGCGCCGGGCGCGACGACCGCCCCTTCCGCGGACCGCCGCGTGAGGGCGCAGGACGCGACGACCGACCCTTCCGTGGACCGCCGCGCGAGGGCGCCGGGCGCGGCGACCGCCCCTTCCGCGGACCGCCGCGTGAGGGCGCAGGACGCGACGACCGCCCCTTCCGTGGACCGCCGCGCGACGGCGCCGGGCGCGATGACCGCCCCTTCCGAGGACCGCCCCGTGAGGGCGCCGGACGCGACGACCGCCCCCCCAGGCCGCCGAGGAGCGGCGACGACCGCCCCTTCCGTGGCCCTCCGCGTGAGGGCGCCGGGCGCGACGACCGCCCCTTCCGTGGACCGCCCCGCGAGGGCGCCGGGCGTGACGACCGGCCCTCCAGGCCGCCCAGGCCCGGCGACGACCGGCCTTTCCGTGGACCGCCCCGCGAGGGCGCCGGGCGCCCCGATTCGGCGGCGCCGTCAGCCGACGAGGCCGAGGCCAAGCTCTGCGGGATGAATGCCTGCCAGGCCGTCTTCGCCAAGCGCCCTGACGACATCGTCCGCGCCTACGTCACCGAGGCTCAGCTCGGGGCGACCGCCGAGATCCTGCGCTGGTGCGCGCTGCAGCGCCGCGCCTACCACGTCATCAGCAACTCCGAGATGGACCGCGTCACGCAGTCGTCGCACCACGAGGGCATCTGCCTCCTGGTCAAGCCGCCGATGCGGATGACGCTCGAGCCGCTGTGCATGCGCCTGGCGGCGCAGACCGGCCCGGTGTGCGTGCTCCTTCTCGAGGGCGTCACCAACCCGCACAACCTCGGCGCCATCCTGCGCGTGGCGGCGCACTTCGGCGCCGTCGCGGTGGTGCAGAGCGGCGACGCCGACGCCCTGCCCCGCCTCTCGGCGGCGGTCTGCCGCACCGCCGAGGGCGCGGCCGAGCAGATCCCCGTCGTGCAGGTCGGCGACGCCCGCAAGGCCGTCGAACGCCTGCGCCGCTGCGCCCTCGAGGTGGTCGCCACCTCGAGCCATGCGGAACTCTCGGTCTACCAGCGCGGCATGCCGGCACGCTGTGTCCTGCTCCTCGGTTCCGAGGCCAAGGGCCTCTCCAAGGAACTGGCCGAGTGCGCCGACGCGGTCGTGGCCATCCCCGGCAGCGGCGCCGTCGAGAGCCTGAATGTCGCCTGCGCCACGGCCGTGCTCATGGCCGAGTTCCGCCGGCGCCACCCCGGCTGAGGCCGCCCCGGGAGCGGTCAGACCAGTCTGACCTGTCTGACCTGTCTGACGGTCCCGCCCCCGGCCGGCCCGGCTCGGCATCGGGGCGCCTGCCTGGGCGCCCGGGGTGGGCCGCGTCCGGCGCGGCCCTTAATGAAGGCACCCCCCGTCTCCGCGGCGCAACGCCGGGCGGCGGGGGGTGCGTGGTTCAGGGCGCCGGGTCGGAGAGACCCGGCGCCGTCGTTGCGGGTGGTTCAGCAGCCGTAGCGGGCCGCGTCGCCGAGCTGCTCCTCGATGCGCAGGAGCTGGTTGTACTTGCAGATGCGGTCGGTACGGCTCAGCGAGCCGGTCTTGATCTGGCCGGCGTTGACGGCCACCGACAGGTCGGCGATGGTGACGTCCTCGGTCTCGCCCGAGCGGTGGCTGACGACGGCGGTGTAGCCCGCCTTGTGGGCCATCTCGATGGCGTCGAGGGTCTCGGTGAGCGTGCCGATCTGGTTGACCTTGATCAGGATCGAGTTGGCCACGCCCATGTCGATGCCCTTCTTGAGGAACTTCACGTTGGTGACGAAGAGGTCGTCACCGACGAGCTGGCAGCGTCCGCCGATGCGGTCGGTGAGCAGCTTCCAGCCATCCCAGTCGCCCTCGGCCATGCCGTCCTCGATCGAGTCGACGGGGTACTTCTCGATGAGGCTGGCGAGGTACTCGACCTGCTCGGCGCTGCTGCGGCGGGCGCCGTTCTTGCCCTCGAACTTGGCGTAGTTGTAGACGCCGTCCTTGAAGAACTCGCTGGCCGCGCAGTCGAAGGCGAGCATGACATCCTCGCCGGGCTTGTAGCCGGCCTTCTCGATGGCCTTGAGGATAGTCTCGACGGCGTCCTCGGTGCCGCCGAAGGTGGGGGCGAAGCCGCCCTCGTCGCCGACGGCGGTGCTCAGGCCGCGGTCCTTGAGGATCTTCTTGAGGTTGTGGAAGACCTCGGCGCCCATGCGCAGGCCCTCGCGGAAGCAGCAGGCGCCGACCGGCCGGATCATGAACTCCTGGAAGGCGATCGGGGCGTCCGAGTGGCTGCCGCCGTTGACGATGTTCATCATCGGCACCGGCAGGACCTTGGCGTTGACGCCGCCGATGTAGCGGAACAGCGGCATGCCCAGTTCCTCGGCCGCGGCGCGGGCGGCGGCCAGGGAGACGGCCAGGATGGCGTTGGCGCCGAGGTTGCTCTTGGTCTCGGTGCCGTCGATCTCGAGCATAATCTGGTCGATGCCGACCTGGTCGAAGATCTCCATGCCGTCGAGTTCCGGGGCGATGCGGTCGTTGACATTCTCGACCGCCTTGCTGACGCCCTTGCCGAGAAAGCGGGCGGCGTCGCCGTCGCGCAGCTCGATGGCCTCGTTCTCGCCGGTGGAGGCGCCGCTCGGGACGGCCGCACGGCCGATCGTGCCGCTCTCCAGGACAATCTCGGCTTCGACGGTCGGATTGCCGCGCGAGTCGATGATCTCGCGGGCGCAGAGGTCCATAATGGTGCTCATGATGCGGTCCTTCTCCTGCTCGTGGCTGATGGATCGACGCGGCGACCGGAGCCCGGCTCCGCGCCTCGCGCAAGACACTTGCGGGGTACTATAGCGGAGGCAACCGACGCCGGCAACAGGCCCCCGCCCCGCCGGCCGCCGGGGACACCGGGGACACTGGCGACACCGGCGACACCGGGGGCACCGGCGACACCGGGGGCACCGGGGACACTGGGGGCACCGGGGACACCGGGGACTGCGGCGACACCATCCTGGAGTCCCTTACGTCCCTTGTGTCGCTTGGGTCCCTTTCCGGGAGGCCCCAGGCCGGCGGCCCGGCGACACCAGGGCCACCGCGGCCTCGTTCAGGCCCCCGCGGCCAGGAGGCGCCGGACGACCTCGCGCAGGGCCGCGGTGCCGCCGATCAGGAGGACCGCGAAGTAGGCCATGGTGGCCAGGTTGGAGAGGTGCCCCAGGAGGATGCAGACCCCGTCGCGCTGCAGCAGCCCGAGGGCCAGGAGGAGCAGGGCCAGCGCCGGGAGGGTGTTGCTGAAGGGTATCAGGCCGAAGGGCGCCATCAGCAGGACCGCGCCGAGGATCATGCCGGCGTTGTTGCCGAGGCCGACCAGGCCGCCGCCGGCGAGGCGATGCAGGCGGTGCGGGCGGCTGATGCGCTCCAGGCGCCGCAGCCAGGTGCGCCCCTGGCAGAGCGCCGCGCGCAGGCGCTCGGCCGGCAGGAGGCGCTCGGCCAGGCGTCGCGGCAGCCAGAGGTTCTGTCCGAAGAGCCGGCAGATGCCGATCAGGAGGATGGCGGCGCCGAAGACGGTGCTGACTCCGGGGATCGAGACCGGTATCATGAAGACCAGGGTCAGGATCATGGCGAAGAGCAGGAGGCCGTCCTGGCCTATCAGGTCGCGCAGGACGGCGAGGGTCAGGCCTTCGGGCGGCAGCCCGGCGATGACGGCCTCGAGGGTCTCGCCGGGCGAGTCATGGGCGGTGCCGTGGGCCGTCGGGGGTGTGCGGGTCGAGGCGATAGCGGGGTCGTTGGGCATGGGGTTGGTGGCCTCTGCGGTGCGGCCGGCGGTTCCGGCCGTAGTCTGCGGTGGATCAGGCCAGGGCGTGCAGGGCGATGCCGGCGGCCACCGAGGCATTGAGCGAGCCGATACGGCCGTGCTGCGGGATGCGCACGACGAACTGCGCCTGGTTGAGGATGAACTGGCCGACGCCGCGGTCCTCGCCGCCGCAGACCAGCAGAAGCCGTGCCGGGCGGGCGGCGGCGACCTCGGCCAGGCTGGCCGAGCCCTTGCCATCGAGGGCGACGATGCAGGTATCGCGCTGGCGGGCCGCATGGACGTAGGCGCTGACGCCGGCAGCGCAGGTGATCGGGAGGTGCTCGGTGGCGCCGGCGCTGGCCTTGACCACCGAGGGCAGCACCGGCGGCACGCCGTGGCTCGGCAGGAGCACGCCGCCGAAACCGAGGACCTCGGCGCTGCGGATGATGGCGCCGACGTTGTGCGGGTCCTCGATGTTGTCGAGGAGCACGAGGCGCGGCTGCTCCATGATCTCGTCCAGGGTCACGTACGGATACGGGCTCGTCTCGAGGACGACCCCCTGATGCTCGTGGCTCTGGCAGCGGTCGATGAGGCGGCCCTTCTCGACCCACTGCGCCTCGACGCCGCGGCTCTGCAGGAGTGCCGCCAGCTTCTGCAGGCGGGCATTGCCGGCGGCGCCGCGGTTCAGGAAGGCGGCGCGGATCTGGCGCCGGCCGGCCAGGACCGCCTCGAAGGCCGGATTCACACCATAGAGGATATCGCCTGCCATGCTGCTGCGTCCCTTCCGCCGCCGCCGGCGGCTCAGTCAATCACGATACGGACCGGGCAGTGGTCCGAGCCCACGACATCCGCCATGATGGTCGACTCGCGCACCCGCGGCCAGAGCCGCTCGTTGACGCAGTGGTAGTCGATGCGCCAGCCGACGTTCTTCTCGCGGGCGTGGAAGCGGTACGACCACCACGTGTAGCGCCGCGGCTCCGGGCAGAGCCGCCGGAAGGTATCGACGTAGCCGGCGGCGAGGAAGCGGTCCATCCAGGCGCGTTCCTCGGGGAGGTACCCGGGGTTGCGCTCGTTCGCCTTGGGGTTCTCCAGGTCGATGGGCTGGTGGGCGATGTTGTAGTCGCCGCAGAGGATGACATCCTGGCCGGCGGCGACGCGGGCCTGCACGGCCTCCAGGACGGCCTCGCAGAAGGCGGTCTTGTAGGCCAGCCGGGCGCCGGCCTCCTGGCTGTTGGGGAAGTAGCAGTTGACGATGGTGACGTCGGGGTAGCGCAGGATCTGGGTGCGGCCCTCGCTGTCGAACTCGGGCGCGCCGAGCGTCTCGACATCGAGGGGCTCGTCGCGCACGAAGGCGGCGACGCCGCTGTAGCCGCGGCGCTCCGCTGACTGCCAGAGCGAACGGTACCCCGGCGGCGTCAGCAGCGACGGCTCGAGCTGCTCCGGGGTCGCCTTGGTCTCCTGCACGCAGAGCACGTCCGGCGACTCGCGCTGAAGCCAGTCCAGGAAGCCCTTGCCTTGAATGGCGCGAACGCCGTTGACGTTCCAGGAGAGTACCGTTCTCATGATTCCTTGGGGCGCTGGGGAGGGCCTTGGCGACATCAGGCCGGTACTGTAGCGCCGCGGCGCGGCGCCGTCGCGCTCAGCCGAGGAGTCGGTTGCAGAGGCGGTCCAGGCAGGCCCACCCGGTGGGCAGCGAGTCGATCTGGACGGTCTCGTCTTCGCGGTGCGAGCGGCGGTAGATGCAGAGCCCGACGCAGACCGCCGGCCAGCCCGCGGCGAGGGCCGGGTTGATGTTGGTGCTCATCGGGACATCCTCGGCCGACAGCCCGACGGCGCTCCAGGCGGGGAGGACCTCGTCGGCAATCCGCGCCGGCGCCACCGGCGCGGCGGCGGGACGCTCGCCGATGCACTCGAAGGCGACCTCGACCTCGTCGGGCTGACGTGCCGCGGCGAGGTAGCGCCGCACGGCGCCGTCCATGGCCTTGAGGAGGGGCTCCGATACGCTGCGGAATTCGAAGGTGGCCTCGGCCTGCCGGGCGATCGAGTTGATGCCCTCGCCGCCGCGGATGGAGCCGAGATTGAAGGAGATCACGACCGGCGCCGCGTGGCGGACGCGCTGGTAGCGGGCGCGCACGGCGCCGAGGATCACCAGGAGCACCTCGATGGCATTGGGCGAGCCGAAGCTGCTCCAGCTATGGCCGCCGGGACAGGTGACCGCCAGGCGGTAGCGCCGCGAGCCCAGGCCGGTCATCGAGTAGGTCTCCATGCTGCCGTCGAACGACACCATCAGCCAGGGCGCTTCGGCATGCGCGGCGACGAGGTGGCGGACGCCGCGCAGGTTGCCGAGGCCC
>JAAYZO010000354.1 GCA_012514865.1 Lentisphaerota bacterium
CAGGATGGGCACTGGCACACCCTGGCCGTGGATCTTCGCGCCGCCGGCGTCGAAGCGGCGGTGCGTTCGCTGCTTGCCGAGGTCCAGTGCCGTCGCCTGCCGGCGCTGCTGGCCTTCGACTGGGTCCGCCTGGCCGCCGAACCCCCGCCGGAGGCGGTGGTGAAGGCGGTGCCGGCGGTGCCCGGAGTGGCCCTGCCGGCGGCGTTACTGCAGACCGCCGCGCCGCGTCCGGACTGGCTGGCCGAGCCGTCGCCGGTGGCGACGGCCGCGGCCACGGCCGAGGGGGTCCGCCTCAGCATCGACGGCCGCCCCGGCACCGGCATGAAGTGGTCGGTGACGCTGCCTGAAGCCGCCGATGTGCAGCGTTGCCGGTATCTGACTCTGCGCTACCGCGCCGTCCATCTCGCCCCGCACTCCGAGTACCTCCTCTGGCTCGCCAGCGCTCCTGGCGGCGCGGCGCCGCAGTCGCTGGCCGCAGTCAGGCCGGACGACATCCTTGTCGATGGCGACTGGCACGACCTCGTGGTGCCGTGCCGGGTCGGCTTTCCGATCCGCGAGCTGGCCCTGCAGGCGCGCACCGCGGGCGGTCCGGCGGAGCTGGAGGTCGCGGGCATCGCCTTCTCCTGGATGGCGCCGCGCGCGGCCTCTCGCGCGGCGCTGCCCGAGGCCGCGCCGGCGGGCTTCGGCGGCGCCGGCGAGGCGTCCTGGGCGGCCTGTGCTCTGGGCGCCGCAGGCAATGCGGTCGCCGCGCCTCTGGCTGGGGCCTTCGGACTGCGTGACTGGCTTCCGGTGGGCCGGCAGGTCGTGCGCGGGGTGCCCTTCGATCTGGCCGAGGGCGCCGGTTCGGCGGCCCTGCTCGAGGGTCGCGGCGAACTCTCGGTGCCGCTGACGGCCGCCGCCGGGGAGCTGTTCCTGCTGCTGGGCTTTGACCCGCCTCAGGAGGACACCGCCCACGTCGGTCGGCCACGGCCCCTGCATCGCGTTTGCGAGCCGGAGCGCCTCTGCGTGCGTCTCGAGTACGCCGATGGCCGGACGCTGGAAGCCTTCCCGCTGCGCCTGGCCAGCGGCCGACACGAGGTCGTGCGCGGCATGGACGTCTACGCCCTGGGCGGCCTGCCCAAGGCGGCCCTGTCGCGCCTGGTCGTGGTGCATGGCACGGACACCGGCATGGTCGCGGTGGTCGGCATCACGGCGAATGCCGGTGCCGCGCAGGTGCCCTCGCCGGCGTTGCCGGCCGTGCCGCCGCCGTCGCCGCCGGCGGCGGCGGCGATGGCCGCACCGGGCGCGGGCTGGCTGCGCCAGGAGCCGTGGGGCTTCTGCGTGGGCAACGACCTGATCGAGATCGACCTCGGCCTCTCGCCGGGGGTGACCCTGCGCCAGCTCCGCAGCGCCCGCCTGGCGGCGTCGGGTGTGGCGCTGTCGCCCGGGCCGCTGTTCGAGGTCGGCCTCGGCGGCGAGCGCGTGGGATCGGACCGCCTCGAGGTCGGGCCGGCGGCGGTCGAGGCCGAGGGCGCGGCCCGGCGCCTGGCGGTGCCCATCGACGGCACGGGCGCCGGGGTGCCGTTGCGCGGACGACTGCTGGTGACGGTCGGCCTCGACGATGGCATCCGTATGGAACTCGACCTGCGCAACGCCTCCGAGCAGGTCCTGCGCCCGCACCTGCGCTTCCCGATCCTGCGTGACGTGCGCCTCGGAAGCGTCGAGGCGACCTGGTACCTCTATGCCCAGCGCGGCGGCATCATCAGCGCCGCGCCGGTGCGGCGTCGCGAGCCGGTCGGCGGGGCCTACCCGCTGCAGGTGATGAGCGTCTTCAGCCCGCAGGGCGGCGCGCTTGGGCTGTTCACGGAAGACCGCGACGACATCTACCGCTTCTGGGAGCTCTGCAAGCACTCCGACGGCGTCGACCTCAGCCTCGACACCTGGCCGGTCGAGGTCGCCCCCGGCGTGGCGGTCGAGGTGGCCCAGGCGATCCTGCGGGCGCACGACGGCGGCTGGCGCGAGAGCCTGCGGCGCTACCGCCAGTGGGTCGACACCTGGTATCAGCCCCTTACGCCGCGGCAGGACTGGCTCCGGAACGCCTTCTACTACCAGCAGACCTTGGTCCGAAGCCGCTCGAGCAAGGCCCCCGGCGGCGCCTGGAGTCTCGCGGAGGACATGGCGCGCTTCCGGGAGGCCTTCGGCTGCCTGGATTACCTGCACCTCTTCGATGCCGGGCACTCGGAACGCCACGGCCGGGTCGGCGACTACACGCACTTCGACGACATCGGCGGGCAGAAGGCCCTGCGGGAGGCCATCCGCGGCGCCCAGGCGGACGGCGTCCGCATCGGCCTCTACGTCGAGGGCTACCTCTGCGACGAGCGTGCCGCGTGGGGGCGCGAGGCGGTCATGGCGAATGGCCTGCGGCGTGAGGATGGCACCGTGAAGACCTACCCGAACACGCCCAGCGAGGTCATGATGTGCCCGGCGTCGCCGGCCTGGCGCGAGCACCTCGTCGAGGTCCAGCGGCGCTGGGCGGCGGAGCTGCAGCCGGACGGCCTCTATACCGACCAGTTCGGCTTCTGCGACCCCGGCAAGGCCTGCGCCTCACGCCAGCATGGCCACCCGGTCCCGCAGGCGCCCCTGCGCGGTGAGGCCGCGACGATGCGCGCCCTGCGCGAGGCCGTTCCCGCCGGCACGGTCCTCCTCAGCGAGGACGTCCCCAACGACTGCCGCGCCCCGGCTCAGGACGGTGCCCTGTCCTACGCGGTGACCTGGGCCGACCCTGCCCTCAGCCCGCACCGCATTCACCTGTTTCGCTTCCTCTTCCCGGACTTCAAGGCCTTCCAGCTCGTGCAGTACAGTCCCTTCACCGATGGTGCCTGGGAACTTCTGAAGTACCCGTTCTTCAATGGCGACGGGATCTGGCTGCAGGGCGCCGTGTCGGGCGACTACGACGACGAGGCGCGGCAGTTCCTGCGCGATGTCTTCGGGGTCCTGCACCGCTATGCCGAGGCCTTCACCAGCGACACGGCCGAGCCGCTCGTGCCGACGCTCCTGCCGGGGCTCTGCGCCAACCGCTTCGGCGCGGCGCCGGTGCGGGCCTGGACGCTCTTCAACGCCGGCTGGCAGACCTGCCGCGGGCCGGCCCTGCGCGTGCCGCACGAGCCCGGGACCCTCTACCGTGACGCCTTCGGCGGCCGTCCGATCGAGCCGGATGTGGTGGTCGGCGGCGAGGCCATCCTGCCGGTCGATCTCGGGCCGCGCCGGGTTGGCTGCGTGGTGGCGCTCGGCCGCGGCGCCGCCGGGCGCTGACGGGCCATGGCCCCATGGACAGGGTTGGACAGGGTGGACAGGGTGGACTGGGTGGACTGGGTGGACTGGGTGGACTGGGTGGACAGGGTGGACAGGGTGGACTGGGTGGACAGGGTGGACAGGGTGGACAGGGTGGACGCCTGGCTGTCTCCCGCGCCGCGGGACTGAGACCGCGCTCGGCTCGCGCCACCTGCTCGCCACGCGGCGGGGTCCTGGCCCGTGTGTACGATCATCTCGTCGTGCGGTGACGAGTCCGGTGCCAGCGTGCCGCGTTCACGCGGAAGAGTGCGCCGTGGCTTCAGCCCGGCGCGGCACCGGATGGCGCCGCGGCCTGAAGGCGCGCGGCACACTTCCGGCCAAGGCCGGTACTCCGACGGGGCAGGCGCCGCAGGCGATGTTTCGCTGTGCTCCATCCGGCGCTCGGCGCCGGTGACTCCGCTACAGCGTCGTCTCCGGCGCCCCGGGCGCCGGTGACTCCGCTACAGCGTCGTCTCCGGCGCCCGGGGCGCCGGCCATGGCCAGGCGAAACATCGCTTGCCACCGGTGTGGAGCGCGAGTGTCCACAGACGCGCATGCGTCCACGAGCCGGGGCGGCCTCGGCAGCACCACAACGCGATCTTTCATACGAGCCAGATCCCCGGTGCAGCACGTAGGTCCACGGACGGCGCCGCGGGCCTAGTTGCCCGGCGCCGCGGGCGGTGAGTAGGCGCCACGAGCCGAGTGGCGCTCTTCTCGGAGCCGCCGAGCCTCGGCTCGGCTTCCCGTGGGCGCCGCGGGCCTACTTGCCCGGCGCCGTGGGCGGCGAGTAGGCGCCACGAGCCGAGTGGCGCTTCCCCCGGGACCGCCGGGCGTCGGCTCGGCTTCCCGCGGGCGCCGCGGGCCTATCTGCCCGGCACCGCGGGCGGCGCCGGGAGGAGCCTGGCATTGCCCCAGAAGGCGTGGTCGGAGCTGATGCCGTCGCCGGCGTCGGTGGTGACCAGTCGCAGGAAGCGTGCGGTGCCGAGGTCGACCCGGAGGGTCATGGCGTCGTTGCCGCCGCGCAGGGTCGGCGAGGTGGCAAGGGTCTCCCAGGGCCCCTCCGGGCTGTTGCCGGTCTGCACGATGAACACGGCACTGCCGTTGCCCTTGGCGCTTTCTTC
>JAAYZO010000355.1 GCA_012514865.1 Lentisphaerota bacterium
CCGGAGCCGGCCGGGCCGTCGTCGTCCAGGGCGGTGGTCGGGGCGGCGTCGGGTCGGCCCGGGCGGGGTGTCCGCCAGGTGGCGTTGGGGGGCGGAGACTGGTGGAGGCGCTCGGGTGCGGCCAGGGGGCCATCCGGGCGCGGCGTGAGCGGGCGCGCCGGCGCCTGTGACGGTGGCGCGGGCGCGGCGGACGGTTCGGACGGCTCTGGGGGCCGTGGCGCCGGCGGCGGGGGTGCGCCGCGCGGCGGCTTCGGCGGCCGGCGCGAGTCGGGGTCGCCATCGCGGGCGCGGGCACGGACGGCCCGGCCGGCGACGATGAGGCTCAGCTCGAACAGCAGCAGCGAGGGCAGCGCCAGGGCGCACTGGCTGATGATGTCGGGGCCCGGCGTGACCATGGCGGCAACGATGAAGACGACCACCACGGCCACCGGGCGGGCCCGGCGCATGGTCTCGACCGAGACCACGTCCAGCACCGCCAGGAGGTAGACGACGATCGGGAGCTGGAACATGGCGCCGAAGCCGAGCATCAGCACGGTCGCCATGCTGATGACGCTGCGGAGCTGCGGCCGGAGGCGAATCTCGGGCGTCTGCAGGCTCAGGGCGAAGCGCAGGACGGCCGGGAAGACGATGAAGAGGGCCAGGGCGGCGCCGCCGAGGAAGAGCAGGGTACTCGCCAGGACGGCGCGGCTGGCATAGCGCCGTTCATGGTCATACAGGCCCGGTGCGACGAAGCCCCAGATCTGCCAGGCGATGTACGGATAGGCCGCCACGAGGGCCATGATGGCGCTGATCTTCATCTTCATGAAGAACAGCTCCATGATCTGGAGCGTCTGGACCTCCTCAAGCTGCGGACAGAAGGTCGCCAGGAACCACGTCAGGGTGTCGTCGCAGCCGAGGTAGCAGAGAGGAAAGAGCACCGCCACGCAGATCAGGCTGCGGATGATGCGCAGGCGCATCTCCTCGAGGTGGTCGAGGACCGAGAGTCGCATCTCATCCATGGCCGGGAAGAGCCTTCACGGGAGCGCGCCGCAGGCTCACGCCGACCCTTTCGCCGGCGGCTCGCCAGACTCCGCGCGCGGCGGGGCCTTCGGCGACGCCTGGGCCGCGTCGTCCTCGTTCGTCGCCTCGGTGGCGATGGCCGAGAACTCGTTCTTGGCCTTGCGGAATTCCTGGGTGGCCTTGCCGAGCGAGCGGGCGATCTCGGGCAGACGCTTGGCGCCGAAGACGAGCAGGACGATCAGGAAGATCAGGATCAGTTCCGGTGCGCCGATGCCGAACATGGCTGTGCTCCTGCGTAGACGGGCAATGACCTCGGAAACCAATATGCCCGCGGGGTGCCTGAATGCAACCACCGGCGCGCCGGCAGCAGGGCTGTATGCGAGTCCGGTTCTGGCACCCCTTCAGGGTGCGTGGTGTGTGGGTACGCGGTTCTTGGGGTCGGGCTCTCGCGCGACCCCCGGCTACGATCTGGCACCCCTTCAGGGTGTCCGGATGAGCGTCGACGCGATCCCGAAAGGATCTGTGCCGGCCGGCCCGCGAGCCCGCTCTTGGACCGGTCTGTCGGGTCTGCCGGGTTGACCGGCCCCTCCCGAGAACCACGGCGCCCCGGCCGGTCTGGGTGACCGCACCGGGGCGTTCGGGGTGTCGCTGTCAGGCGGCGGGGCCGCGGCTCACTTCGGGTCGGCCGGCTGGGCGGCGGCCGGCGCGGCCTCGGCGGGCTTGACCTCGGCGGGCTTGGGCTTGTCCTTCAGGAGCTCGTCGCGGGTCTTGTTGACGCCGTCGACGGTGTACTTGCTGACCACGTAGGTCCAGCCCTTGAGGCGGCGGGTGGCCTGCTCGGCCTTGTCCTTGTTCTCCTGGAGCTTCTTGGCGAACTCCTCGTCCTTCCGGGTCTTGTCCTCGGGTTTCTCGTCGGCCTCGGCGGTGCGCTCCCTGGGGCCGTCGTAGGCGACCTCGGCCTGGATGTGGACCTTGCCATCGGCGGTCTCCTTGCCGATGCGGACGGTGGTGACGAAGCCATCGAAGTCGCGGGCCGTGAAGACGCGGGGCTTGTCCATGCCGGTGTCTTCGGGTTTGGCGGCGGGGTCGGCGATGTCGTTGAAGCTGGCCCAACTGAAGGCGGTCTTGAGGGTGCTGAGCTTGCTGGTGTCGACCTCCTTGCCTTCGGGCAGGTCGCCGGCCAGGGCGAGGTCGGCGGTCTTGCTGTCACGGCTGACCGACCAGAGCTCCTGGCCGTCCTCGCTCAGGCTCGCGGTCTGGATGTCGGTGACCTTGAAGAACTCCTTCTCGAGCCAGCGGCTGGGGTCGGGGTCGACGGCGCTGAAGGTATCGCTGACCAGGACGACCTGGCCGTCCTCGGGGAGGAGGAGGTAGCGCCCGTCCGGCCAGGAACCGCCGCCCATCATGCCCATCATGGGATTCGGGCGCGAGTTGTCGGCCTGTTTCGTGTGTTCCTTGCCGAAGAGGAGGCTCTGGATCGCCTTGTTGTTCTTGCCGTAGAACACGACGCGGGTGGCGGCGCCGTCGGCGTCGCCCTTCTCGGGGTCGACGAGCTGGAGGCGGGCGTACTGGCTCTCGCCGACCTTGACGGTCTGAGCGGCCTTCATCTCGCTGATCGCCACCATGAATTCCTTCAGCGTGCTGTAGCTGACCGGGTAGTCGAAGCGCTCGGCGACACGCCAGGTGCCGTCGTCATGGCGCCGCAGGGTCACGGTGCCCTTGGGGCTGGTCATTTCGACCGCGGTCACCTCGTTGACGGGGAAATCCGGCAGGAGGGCCTTGCCGGTGGCATGGCCCTGCCAGGACGACTTGCGGCGGCTTCCGGCCACGACCGCCAGGAGTACCAGCACCAGGGCCGCGGCGAAGATGAGGAGGAGCTGTTTACGGTTCATTTGCGCACCATCTTCTGTCGTTTCACCCACGCCAGGAGCAGGCCGCCGAGGGCGACGATGCTCGGCATCACCAGGATGTTGGTCCAGGTCACCGCGTTCTCGAGGAAGTCGATATCACGCCGGAGCTGCTTGCGGACCATCTTGAGCTGCTGGTTGGTCTCGGCTTCCTTCTGGCGGAACTTCTTGATGGCGGCCTGGGTTTCGTCGGAGACGAAGGCGCGGTCGGTGCCATCGGCCTTGCCGCGCTGGAGTTCGCTGATCTTGGCGCGGGCCTCCTGGAGTTCATCCTCGAGGGCCCGGATCTGGTCCTGCCACTGCTGTTCGGCGCGGGCCTGGAGGCGCCCGATGGCCTCGAGGGGCCGGTGGATGGCGCCGCGCGAGCGGATGGCGATGAGGCGGCTGTCGCCGCTGAGCTGCTCGACCATATTCTGGAGCATGCTGAGGTTGTCGTTGATCGGCTGCACGAAGCTCGCCCCGAGGAAGTTGCCGCGCTGAACGCAGAAGTTGTCGAAGAGCATATCCGAGTCGCCGACGAGGATGACCGCGGCGCCGGCGGCGCTCTCCTTGAGGCCCTCGTCGGGGGCCTTGGCGGCCTCGGTGTCCTCGGGCTTGTCGGGGTTCTCTTCGGCGGCGGGCTTGCCGTCGGGGAAGGCGGTCTTGAAGGACCCGGTGAGGCGCACGGCGAGGGCCTGGGGCAGCTCCAGCGAGCGGAAGTCGCGCAGGATGCGCTCGCCGGCGCCCTGAGCCATGAACTTCTCGACCGTCTGGACGCTGTCGGAGGTGCGCAGCAGGACGGTCTTGGTGAGGCCGGGCGCGGCCTCGCCGGAGAAGGCGCCGCCGAAGACATAGAGGAGGCTGTCGAGCTGTCCGGTGGCCGGGTCGCCGGCGTCGATGGCGTCGGCGGTGAGGTTCAGGACCAGGGGCATGGCCTCGGCGTCGGCGTCGGCGCGGCGGCGGATGCGCGCCATGTTCACCGTGTCGGCGACGAGCTTCTCGGTGTCGAAGGTCAGGCCCCATGCATCGAGGAGCCGGCCGAGGCTGGAGGCGCCCGGCGGCATGAACTGCATCGGCTGCTGCTGGGTCTGGTTCTCGACCATGCTGAGGGGATCCAGGAAGGCCAGGACCTTGCCGCCGCGCAGGAGGAACTGGTCGATGGCGTACAGCGTCGTGTCCTTGAGGTCCTTCGGGTGGACCAGGAGCAGGACGTCGATGTCGCTGTCGATGCTGGCGCTGTCACTGGCGACCTCGACGACCTCGAAGTCGCGCTGCAGCTCCGTGACGAACTGCCACGGCGGCTGCTGGCCGGCGCCGCCCATCTGCATCATCATCTGCGGGGGCATGGATCGGCCCATCACCGGCAGGGCGCTGATGATGCCGATCTTGGCCTTCTCGGTGTGCTGCACCCGGTAGATGGCGCGGGTGATGTCGTACTCGAGGAGGTCCTGGCGGTCCGGGCTGAGGAAGGGCAGGGCGACGGTCGCATCGAGGCAGGTGACGGCCAGGCCGAGGTAGACCATGTCGCCGGTGCCGAATGCACCGATAGCCTGGCCGGCGACGCCGTCGAGGTTGGCAGAGTCTTCGGCATCGGAGTCGGGGGTCGGGTTGAGCCGGACGACCTCGAGGTTATCGCCGCCGGCCTGCTCGTACTCCTTGAGGAGGTCCTGGACGCGGGCCGCGTAGGTGGTGAGCTGCGGCGGCATCTGCGGGACGTCCTTGCTGAAGTAGAAGCGCAGGGTCACCGGCGTGTCGAGTTCCTTGAGGATCTGCCGGGTGGCCGGGGTGAGGGTGTAGAGGTCCTCCTCGGTGCAGTCCACGCGGACGCTGCTGCCGCTGAGGAGCAGGTTGACGGCGACGACGGCCACGAGCACGCCGACGACGCCGACGACGCCGTAGAGGTAGGTATCGAAGGTCTTTTTCTCGGTACTCATTGCTGGTGCAGCCTCCTGTGCGGGCCTGGCCTTGGCCGCGGCCCGCAACGGCTCTTGCTCTAGGCCCTGCGGGCCTTCAGAACCACGCCCGTCGTGAACAACGCGAAGAGCATGACGCTGGCGAAGTAGACCAGGTCACGCAGGTCGATGACACCACGCTGCAGGGCATCGAAGTGTCCCATGACGCTGACCTTGACGGCGAAGTCGATCAGGCTGGCCGCGATCGCCTCGACGCCGCCGCGGAAGCCCGACCCGGAGAGGGCTCCGATGCGGTCCCAGAACAGCGCCAGGACAGCGACCGCGGCGGTGAGGCCTGACCAGGCCCAGGCCGACAGGCCGCGCAACGGCACCCCGGCCACGCGCAGCAGCCCGAAGGTGACCACCGATACCAGGACCACCAGGGCCGTCACCAGCAGGCGCAGGAACCAGGTGCTGTGGTAGAGGTTGGTCAGGACATTGGTCACCGGCGGCCAGCCCGCCAGGATGAGCAGGAAGCAGAGGACGACCGAGAGGATGAAGCTGACGACCTGGTTGCGCGTCAGCGAGCTGGTCATGCTGCTGATCGCCAGGAAGGACCCGGCCATGAGGAAGCTGCCGAGGTAGGCGCAGGCAACGACGCCGCCGTCGGGGTTGCCGAGGCTGGCCACCGTGATGATCATCGGGAAGGTCAGCAGCAGCGCCAGGCCCAGGAAGAGCCAGCCGGCGAGGAACTTGCCGAGGACGGCCTGGCCGGTGGTGATCGGCATGGTCATCAGCAGCTCGAAGGTGCCCGTGCGGCGCTCTTCGGACCATAGGCGCATGCCGACGGCCGGCACCAGGAACATGTACAGCCACGGGTGCCACAGGAAGAACGACACCAACGACGCCTCGTTGCGGGGGAAGAATCCGCCCAGCATGAAGGTGAACGAGGCGCTGAGGAGGAGGAAGAAGCAGGTGAAGACGTAGGCCACCGGCGAGGCGAAGTACGCCGTCAGCTCGCGTTTGGCCACTGTCCAGGTATTGCTGACGCCACTCATGCCTGGCCCTCCTGAACCGTATCCGGGAGCGTGATCTCGCGGAAGACCTCGTCAAGGCGGGCTTCCTCGGTGTGCAGTTCGTCGAAGTCCCAGCCCTTGCCGATGAGGACCTTCCGGACGCGCCCGGCAAGGCCGGCCTGGCGGCCGCGGGCGGCGATGCGCAGCGTGACCGCGCCATCGGTGTCGGCCACGACCTCGGGCGCCGCGGCGCCCTCGAGGCCGGTCAGGGCCTGGACCAGCTCGCCGGCCGCGACCGCCTGGACGCGGCAGATGACGTCGCCGCTGCTGCCGCGTGCCTTCAGCTCGGCCGGCGAGCCGTTGAACACCAGGCTACCGCGGTCGATGATGGTCACCCGGCTGCACAGGGCCTCGACCTCCTCGAGGATATGCGTCGAGACGATGATCGCCTTGGTGCGGCCCATTTCACGGATGAGCTGACGGACCTCGTGCTTCTGGTTCGGGTCGAGGCCGTCGGTGGGCTCGTCGAGGATGAGCACGGGCGGGTCGTGCAGGATGGCCTGCGCAAAGCAGGTGCGGTGCTTGTAGCCCTTGGAGAGGGTGTCGATGGCCTGGTGGCGCACCCGGTCCAGGAAGCAGGTCTCGATGGCACGCTCGACGGCCTCGGTGGCGGCGCGGCCGCGCAGGCCGCGGATCTCGGCGCCGAAGCGCAGGAAGCCGGTGACCGTCATCTCGGGGTAGGCCGGGGCGTTCTCGGGGAGGTAGCCGATCATGGCCTTCGCCGCGATCGGGTCGGCCTCGATGTCGTGGCCGCCAACGCTCACCGTGCCCCCGGAGAGCCGCAGGAAGCCGGTGATCATCCGCATCGTGGTGGACTTGCCGGCGCCGTTCGGACCCAGAAAGCCGAGGACGTCTCCGCGCTCGACGGTGAGCGAGACGTCATTGACGGCCAGGACGGGGCCAAACCACTTGGATATGTGTTTTGCCTCTATCATCGCCTTTCGTCACGCCTCCATTGATCACTCTAGGTTGACGCTCACCCCCGCCCGCCAACACCGCCAGAGCAGACCAGACGCCAGACGGAACCACAACGGCCGCCGGCGGGGTGAACCGGGGGTGCGGCAGGGCCGGAACGGGCGACCTGCCGATGCCGGAGGACGGCCCGGGAAGCTGTCTCCGGCACCAAGACCCCAGTACCATGGCAACTCTTGCGGTGCTGTCAACTCAGGCGAGCCCAAAAACGCCGACGGAGGAGGCCGGAATGCCAGGGTGGGCAGCGGGGGCAGCGGGGGACCCGGTCGTGGCGCCCTGCGCCTGGCCTCAGCCGCTCCCCCAGGAGTGGCACGGCCGTCTCGGCCGTGGCCGCGGCTGGCCTCAGCCGCTGCCTGGGAGCGCCGAGCGTCGGCTCGGCATCCCCCCGGGCGCCGTTCCCCGGCGCCCGTGGGCCGCGCTCGGCTCGCGCGGCCTACCTCGCCGAGTACTTGGGCCGCGCTCGGCTCGCGCGGCCTACCTCGCCGAGTACTTCTGAATCCAGGGCGCCGGGGCCGCACACCCACTACTCGATGTTGATGGCGACGTTCGACAGACGGGCGCGGGTTCCGGCGCCGGGCGCGAAGGCGAGTCCGAGCACGACGTCGGTGCGTCCGGCGAGCTGCTTCGTCAGGTCGAGGGTCTGGCGCTTCCAGCCGTTGAGGTCGACGCGCTGCACGGTCTCCCAGGTGGTGCCGCGGTCGAAGGAGAGGCGCCACTCCATCCAGCCCGCCGGCTCGTTGCTGTCGTAGGTCAGGGCCTCGACCGACGCGCGCGTGATGGGGGTCGCGGCGCGCACGTACCACGCCGCGGTGGCGCCGCTGCCGTAGAGGTAGCCGTCATCGACGCTGCCCGACCAGCGCAGGCCCTCGTTGCGGACCATGTGCGCGAGGCTGACGGCCCTGTGCGCGAAGGTGTCCTGGCGGAAGAGCCCGTCCCACGGGTCGATGGCGGTCTGGCCGAGCACCAGGGCCGCGGCCTCGAGGATCGAACGCAGCGGCGCGCTCTTGTACTGCGTGCTCCAGTAGCGCGCCAGGTCGTACCCGCGGATGCGCTCCAGCGCCGCCAGTTCGGCCTGCTGGGCCTTCGCCAGCGCCGCCTGCTGCGCCTCGTCCAGCGCGCCGTCTTGCCTGTCGAGGATGGCCTTCATGGCATACCAGGCGCCGATCATCTCCATCGCGTCGATCGAGCGCTGCACCTGAAAGCGCTGCGCCGCCGTAGCCGCCTTGGGCAGTGCCAGGTCGAGCTGTGCCCGCGCCCGGGCGATGCGCTCCGGCGGGAAGAGGTCCGGTATCTCGTCCATGCCGCCGCGCGCCCGCAGGGCCGGATTGGCGGCCGCTTCGCGCAGGATCTCAGCGTAGGCACGCATGTCATCGGCCGCCGGCCCGTAGAGTCCCGCGAAGTAGCCATCCAGCAGCGCCGCGGCGTCCTGCTTCGGATTCCAGCACAGCTCGCCGGTCAGGTACCACCCGATCTCGGCGCCCTCGCTGCGGTACTCCAGCTCGGCGTTGAGGCCGCTGAAGTGGCGTTCATCGAGGTACTGGATGTCGCCTGCCACTGCCGGCCACATCGGCCACAGCGCCCAGTAGCGCCCGTAGTATTCGCGCAGGAACATCTGCTCGCTCACGGCGCCCCAGGCATCCACGTAGCCCTTGAAGGTCGCGTTGGCGCTGGAGAGCGGGTCGGCGATCGGGCGCAGGTCGTCGAAGCAGTAATGCGCGAGGACGACGAGGACATTGTCATCCGGGTCGGCATAGGTCGGCGGCTCGACGCATCCCGCATAGGCATAGAAGGCCAGCCAGCGGTCCGGGTGCTTCTCTTTGACGCGACGGGCCACGGCGTTGACGAAGGTCACGACGCGATCCGCCTTGTCCTTCTCGGTGCCGCGTGCCGCCGGCGGGTCGAGCGCCTCACAGGTCGGGCAGTGGCACCAGCCATAGCCGTCGTTCGGTGACAGCGAGAACGACTCCAGGTCGGGGTCCTCGTCGAAGGCGGCATTGGCGGCATCCGCGAAGATGCGTATGACCTCCTCGTTGGTGGTGCAGAGCTGCCCGTCCGGCACGCGCTTGCCATCGCGTTCGGCGAAGTACTCCGGGTGGGTGGCCATGTAGGTCTCGGCGGGCAGCACGCGCAGGAAGCTATGGCCGAAGCGCACCGGCACGCCGGTCGCCATGCGGTTGCGTCGCAGCCACTGCTGCAGTTCCTCCGTGGCGGCCCGGTAGTCCTCGGGCGCCTCGTCTTTGATCCGCCCGAGCGCCGAGTACCACAGCGACCGGTGCACCCACGCCGGACGGTCAAAGCGGTCCCAGCCGGCCAGGCGCGGCGCCGCCACACGCGGGATCAGCGCCGCGTGCGGGCCGGGCATGAACCAGCGGCAGCCCAGCTCCCGCAGCCAGCCGTAGGCCGCGTTCATGTGACCGCCCTCGCGCCGCCCGCACAGGAGGAGGGTGTCGTCGTCGAGCGAGCGTATCAGGTAGCCGTCGAAGCCGAGGCGCTCCGGGGTCAGCTCGGACCGGACCGCGGCGGGCGCGAACTCATCGCCGAGCAGCACCGCCGAGCCCTCCGGCGGCGTCGCGGCGGTCTGCACCGGCACCGCCGTGCCGGTCATCTCCTGCAGCGTTGCGGCAAGGTCCGCGGCGACCGCCTGGCGCTCGGCCGGGCATCCCGGCGGCACGACCACCGACAGCGCCCAGGCGCCCGCGCCCGCCGTCAGCAGCGCCGCCGCGGCCAGCCTCATCACCGTCCGTACTCGCTCGCGCATCATGTGTGACTCCTGTGGAGGGGCTCGTATGAGACATCGCGTCGTTGTGCTGTCAATGCCGTTGCGGCTCGTGGACGCCTTCGCGTCTGTGGACACTCGCGCTCCACAACGGTGGCGAGCGATGTTCCGCCTGGCCATTCTAGTCGTCGCACTATAGTCGGGACGGTTGCCGAGGTCACCAGCCGGGTGAGAGGGTCCAGACAATCCCGAGACGATTAGTAAACGGCGTTCCACGCTGGTGACTCCGCCCAAGCCGCATTGGCCGCCTGTCACCCGTGGTTAAGCCAGGCCTCGTCAAAGATCGCCATATCCAGGTCCGACGTCATCGGGCGCATGTCGCGGTAGTGGCTGATCCCGAGAAGGATGCGGCCGTCGTCGATCTGGATCATGCCGTGGTTGCTGAGCTGGTTGGTCCCGGATTCTTCGGCGATCACCCGCGGCGCAGACCAGCGTCGCCCGCCATCCGGTGACAGCGCCGCCACCAGCGGGTAGCGCGGCCGCTGCGTGGTCGACGAGACGTTATTGTACACCACCAGCAGGTTGCCGCTCTGCAGCCGGATCATCCTCGCCATCGATTCCGGCGCGGTGAGCGGCGAGGGCTCCGAGGCGCTCCAGGTCTCGCCGCCGTCCGCGGAAGCCGTCTGGTAGAGGCAGCCGGCCTTGGTGCGGAACAGCGCGAAGAGCCGCCCGGGGCCGATCTCCGCGATCTGTATCTCCATCGCCCCGCGCGGCGTGTCGGCCGTGATCTCGCTGCTGCGTCGCCACGTCCGCCCGCCGTCATCCGAGAGCAGGCAGGCGATGCTGTAGTGCTGCCGACGAGTCGACGGGTCGCTGCGCGCCGGATCCATGAACATGAAGGCCGCCACAATCCGGCCGCTCTGCAATTGCAGAAGCTCATCCACCGAGCCGTAGAAGCCGCCTCCGGGGAGGTCCTTGCCGCCGGTGAACTGCGCGTGGGGCAGCTCCACGCCATGGTCGAAGCTCCGGCCGCCGTCGGTGGAGCGCCGGAGGACGACGTGCGTGCGCGCCTCGAAGTAGTTGCTGCCCGCGGTGGCCACCCGCCGCGCCTCGTCCACCACAATGCGATGGCGGACCTGCTGCACCAGCATGATCGCCTCGGCGCTGTCGCGGAGCCGCAGGATGGTCCCGGTGAGCGGCCCCGCCGGGTAGTCCGCCAGGTAGACCTGCGGTGCGGACCAGGTCAGGCCGCGATCACGCGAGGACGCGTAGAGCGTGACCG
The DNA here is from genome assembly GCA_012514865.1 of Lentisphaerota bacterium. Lineage (GTDB taxonomy): Bacteria > Verrucomicrobiota > Lentisphaeria > Oligosphaerales > JAFGRS01 > JAGVUW01. The sequence goes on from JAAYZO010000355.1 coordinate 10,824, forward strand.
CGTTGTCCGAGCACTCGTCGAAGTCGTAGGCGCTCCAGGAGACCCGCACCTCCCCATCGGCGAACTGATGGAAGCACGGGTTCTGGTGGTAGTCCGCCCCAATGCCGCCGCGGATGAACGAGAAGACCTCGAGCTTCCCCGGCGTGTAGGCCAGCGGCGCAATCCGCGCGATCTTCATGGGTGTTGCCCTCGGGGCCGCCGGCGAGCGGCTCAATCCCAAAGCTTGATGAACTCGTCCACATCCATGCTCTCACGCTTCAACTCATCGGATCGTAGGACGTCCGGGGTGTGAACATCGCCGCTATCGGGAGACCAGCCAACGAAGCGGCCATCGTGATCCACAGTATAGGATGGTGCCCCGGAGGGAAGGGTGAGCATGAGTATCCCAGCCGGCACTCTCTTTCCGATCTCGTAATACGTCGCCGTTGGCGATGTGTACCGCGCAACCCAGCACGGGCGCCCTGTCCATTCGAGCACCTGACCGACCGTGGCGGTTCCCGGGGGCGGGACGTTGCTGCTTCGGTACCATAGAACGATGCAGACGTGGATGAGCACCACAGCAAACAGCAGCAAGGCCCACAGAATCGTCTTTGCGGTCTTCGTCATCGTTCTGCCGACGGCGCTGCCTGTTAAGACGGATCCGCTCTTCCTGGCCGCGCGCGGCGCTGTCGCCGGGCCGTCAGTCGTCGATCTTTGCGGCGTCTTCCAGGGAGATGGGGGGATGCTTCTGGACCTCGATGGCGCTCGTCCGCTGGCGCTCTTTCGGCTTGAAGGCGTCGACCAGGGGCATCGTCACATCGACGAGTTCGGCGTTGGGGTACGTCGCCAGTGCGTCTTTGTCCCACTTCGACAGGATGGCCTCGACACCGGCAGCGCTGGCGATGCCCGGCATCTGGTCCGCGATGTGCGCGAGGATCGTGTCGACGGGGGCGGTGCTGAAGCCCTGCTGGTGCAGCAGGGCCTGCTGGGCCTTGCCCTTCGCCTCCAGCTCGGCCATACGCGCCGTGTCGCCCGCCGCTTTGGCCTTGTCGTGCTCGGCCCTGAGTTCGGCCAGGGCCCTGCCGTCCGTGGCCATGTAGACCTCCGAACCGACGAAGGCCACCGCGATGGCCCGCGAGTCGTACACGCCCACACGCGGCCGCACGCCGGTAGGCTCTGCCGGCGGCCCAGGTCGACGCTGGGCACACGACGCCACCAGGATCACGCAGCCGAGACTGGCCATCCGTAACGCGGTTCTCATCCTCCCGTCCTCCTGGTCTTGACCGCGCCCCGCCTCAACCACGCCGGTAGAGCGGGTGTGGGGGCGCAGGACAAGATACCACGCCGGAGGGCGCTGTGGCCAGCATCAGAGGATCTCGAGTCCGATGCGCGCGGCCATCCGATCGAAGTCCGAGTCGTGGTGAATCAGGGGAAACCCCTTCGTTGCACAGAAGGTGCCGATGAGGACGTCGATGGTCTTCCTGACGGTAATGCCCTCTGCCCTCAGGCATCGGTAGTTGTCCGCCGCTCTCTCGGCCATCCTGAACCCGACCATGTCGAACCTCGGAAGCGACAGCAGGAGGCCTGACACGTCGCGCCGTTGACGAGGAGATCGGATGCCCTGCATCACCTCGCAGTAAATCAGGTCGCCGATGCCGACAAGGTCCTGATCGAGAGCCCGGTCGACCTTGCTCACCACGGCGGGGACGCCGTCGCATAGGTACTCGATCCACGCTGAGGTGTCGACGATGACCATGTCAGTCCCGCCTCATCTCATCCAAGTCACCTTCCCACACAATCCTGCCCTTGAGGCCTCGCAGCTTCTTCTGGCTGTTGACTTGGACTAGAAGGCGCAGCCCGGCTTCGATGGCAGAACGCTTGGTGCGGCAACCACTGATGCGTATGGCCTGGGTCATCAGGCTGTCATCGATAACGACATTCGTTCTCATGATGCCCCCTTATAATACACATTAACAATACACATAAACGCCCGTTCCTTCAAGCCGACAAAGGTCAGTACTTGCACGCAGGCCGACCTTGAATGAGGCCACGGCTTCCCCGTCAGGCGTTGTGCGCGGCGTCCGGCCAGGCCATCATCCGGGGGCCAGGGCTGTTCGAAAGTCCGGTTCTGGCACCCCTCCAGGGTGCATGGCGTGCACTCCGCGGTTCCGGGGGTCGTACTCCGCACGACCCCCGGCTACGATCTTGCACCCCTCCGGGGTGACCGAGAGACGCTGACGCG
>JAAYZO010000356.1 GCA_012514865.1 Lentisphaerota bacterium
ACGCTCGGCGGCGCAGCCACTCGCCCAGGGTGCCGGCCAGGCGCGGCGCCGACAGGCCGTACTGCTCGAGCAGCCACTCGTGGGTGCCGACCTTGCTGACGTACACATCCGGCAGCCCGAGGCGCAGGAACCGCGTCGGGCCGATGCCCGCGTCACAGAGCACCTCGGCGACAGCGCTGCCCAGGCCGCCTTGGAGCTGGTGCTCCTCCACGGTGACGACCGCGCCGGTCTCGCTTGCAGCCCTGATGATCGCCGCGCGATCGATGGGCTTGACCGTGTGCAGGCTGACCACACGGCAGTGGATGCCCTGCCGGTCGAGCGCTTCTGCCGCCGGGACCACCTGGTTGCCGATGGTGCCGGTGAAGAAAATCGTGGCGTCGCTGCCGTCGCGCACCTGGAGGGCCTTGCCGAGTTCGAAAGCGACCGGGCCGGTGTGCACCGGCGGCTCCTTCTTGTAGCCGCAGCGGTAGTAGAACGGCCCATCGTGCGCGATCATGGCATGCACGCCGGCTTCGGCCTCGGCGAAGTCGCAGGGGCAGAACACGACCATGTTCGGCAGGGCACGCATGATGGCGATGTCCTCGGTCGCCTGGTGCGAGACACCGAGCGGACCGTAGGCCAGGCCGCCGCCGATGATCACGATCTTGACGTTGGCGTTGTGGTAGCAGACGTCGTTGCGGATCTGCTCCAGGCAGCGCAGGGTCGGGAAGTTCGCGATCGAGTAGGTGATCGCGATGTTGCCCTCCATCGCCACGCCGCAGGCGATACCCGTCATGGCCTGCTCCGCCACGCCGCAGTTGTACCAACGCTCCGGGAAGGCATCCCGAAAAGGCTCGATCTCGCCGTAGCCGATGTCGGCCAGGATCATCCATACGCGCGGGTCCCGGCGCGCGATATCCACAAGCACGTTGTTGAACAGGCTGCGCATCGTCAGTGCCCCTCCACTTCGGCCAGCGCCCGGGCCAGCTGCTCGTCGTTGACCGAGCCGTAGTGACAGCTCACCGTGTTCTCCATCCAGCTCACGCCCTTGCCCTTCACCGTATGGCAGATCAGCCACGACGGCTTCCCTTTCTCGAAGGGCAGCACACGCAGCGCCTCGTCGAGAGCCTCGACGTCATGCCCGTCGACCTCCCTGGCCGCCCAGTGGCAATCGTCGATCTTGCGCGCCAGCGGTTCCAGATCGAGCACGTCCTTGGAGTGCCCGAGAGCCTGAACACGGTTGTAGTCCACCACCACCGTCAGGTTGTCAAGATGGTGCTGCGCGGCAAAGAAGATCGCCTCCCAGGTGCTGCCCTCATCGCAGTCGCCGTCGCTCATCAGGCAGACAACGCGGTGCGCCCTGCCGGCGTTGCGCGCCGCCAGGGCCATGCCCACGGCTACCGGCAGGCCGTGACCCAGCGAGCCGGTCGAGAACTCCACCCCCGGCACGTGGTGCGAGATGTGCCCCATGAGCCGGCCGGCGTCGCGGTAGTAGCCCTGGAACCAGTCCATGGGAAAGAACCCCAGCTCCCCTAAGACCGCGTAGACCGCCCCGCCACCATGACCCTTGCTCAGCACAAACCGGTCCCGCTCCGGCCAGTCGGGGCGCGTCGCATCAACGCGCAGCACCCGCGTGTACAGCACCGCGAGGATCTCCGCCATCGACAGCATGCTGCCGACATGGCCGCTCCGGCCACGGTGCGTCATGCGCAGACAATGCTGCCGCACGCATCGGGCCAAACGCGTGCATTCGGCTCTGGCTCTGGCATCCATGGTCCCGACCTCCTTTCGGCTCATGGCTCCGACCGTCGCGGCGCCGGCAGACCTGGCCTGGCCCTCCCAGACCGACTGAGCGCCTCGCCCGAGAGGCGGCAATGCCTCTTTGCTTACCTAACAAGCAAACACCCTAGCACTGTGCAGCGCGCTGTCAAGAGGCTATGGTTGACAAATAAGCAAAACCGCGATGGTGCGGCTCTGCGGGAGGCCGGCGTTGGCCTGACCCCTTCACGCGCCGCACGGCGGCCCGAGAACAGGCCACCGGCGCACCGCGACGCGCGTCGAAACGTGCGCCGCAACGAGGTGCGGCGCACGTGGATGGTGAGCGAAACATCCGCGCTTCGCGAAGAATCCAGGCTAGCCTGACGCAGAGGCGACGGGTTGCAGGGGGTACCGTGGTGAAGGACTTGGAACGGACTGACCGCCGGCGGATGCGGGCCTTGAACACCCAGCTTGTCCTGGATTGCATCCGCAAGGCGGAACTCACCTCACAGGCGGACCTGATCCGGGCGACGAAGCTGAACACCGGGACGATCGTGAGCATTGTCCGGGACCTGCGTGAGCGCGGCTTGGTGGTGGGTGCCGGCCAGGGTCCGTCGCGCGGCGGTCGTCGGCCGGCGCTGCTGCGTCTGAACCCATCGGCCGCGGCGGTGTTGAGCTGCCAGGTCGGCACCGAGGTGGCGACCGCCGCAGTCCTGGATCTGGGCGCGACGATCCTGAGCCGGCGTGAGTGGGCGGTGGAGGCAGCGCGTGGCCCCGAGCCTTTCCTTGCGGCGCTGGTGGCGTGCCTGCGGGATCAGCTTCAGGCCCCGGCCCTGAAGGGTCGCCGCCTGGCCGGCCTGGGGCTGAGTCTGCACGGCGCGGTCGATGCGGAGCGCGGTGTGCTGCGCGTCTCCGAGCATCTGGGTTGGTACGATGTCCCGTTTCGTGATGAGCTGCAGCGCGCTCTGGGCATCCCCGTGTTTGCCGAAGGGGAAGCGCGTGCGATTGCCCTGGCCGAGCAGCGCTGGGGCGCCGCCAGTAAGGCGCGCGACTTCGTGCTCATCGAGCTGGACGCGGGCTTCGGGATGGTGCAGGTGCTCGACGGCAGGCTCTGCCGCGGCAGCCACGGCCTTGCCGGCGAGCTTGGGTTCACGGTCTGGGACACGGCCGATCGCAGTGCAGAAGAGCGGCGTCCGAGGATTCTGGAGGACCTCGCCTCCTTAAAGGCACTCTGCGGCCGGGCAGAGCAGGTCGGGGCAGTCGCCGCTGTCGCCGTCGAGCCGTCAGTTTCCGAGACCATTGAGGAGGTCTGGCTCCGGCGGCTGGTCCTGGCGTCCCGCGCCGGCAGCCTCGAGGCGCGTCAGAGCCTCGACGACGCGGCGCGCGCGATCGGGCTGGCCGTCGCCAACGTGATCAACCTGCTCGATCCGGAGCTGATCCTGCTGACCGGGCGGATGGCATCGGGTGCCGACGGGTACCTTCTCGAGCCGATTCGCGCCTGCGTTCGGGAACACCTGGTCGGGGCGCGCAGTCGCGTGCCCCGCATCGAGCCGGCCGGCCTGGGGCCGGATGCGGCCCTGCTGGGCGCG
>JAAYZO010000357.1 GCA_012514865.1 Lentisphaerota bacterium
CAGCCGTTCGTTGTAGATACCCGGAGCGAGAAGGACTCGTTCGCCGGGCTGGGCCAGATCGAGCGCCTTCTGGATCGTCTTAAGCGGCCGGTCCGGGCCGCCGTCGTTCAGGTCCAAGCCGAGGGGCGAGACATGGTATGTCCTGGAGAATTGCGTCGGAAGCATCAAGGGCCGGCCGAGGATTCGCTCGGGCAGTCGTTCCTCAGGGGCAGGACCCGCCGCCTGCGGCCCATCGGCCCTGCGCGCGGCATCCTCTCCCCGCGCGACACGGTGCGCTGTACCGGCGGAAGCGCACACCAGAAGAAGCAGAGCAACGACGCTTGACCACGGCCTCACGGACACACCTCGCACTCGGGGATCGCCTCGGTCCGGAGATCCAATACAGGGCGCCCAGAATCAACGTTCAACGACGTCTCTGATCCGCTGCAAACGTTCTCCGCCCGTGAGAATCAGGTCCTTGCCGCTGAAGAGGAACCGGATATTGTAAACGCCGATCGCGCACACCGGCTCCGCACTCAAATCTCGCGGGTCAATGCGCAAGAGGGTCTGGCCGTCACCCTCGCCCAGGCGTCCCAAGGTCCAGACCCGCCCGTCCGGACCCGCGGCGAAATCGTATCCCTTCGCCGGCACATAGACCGTTCCCGGCTTGCCATGGAGCATCCCTTTGTACTTCCGCGTCATCTCGACTTTGTCCGTCTCAAGATTGAGCCGGTACAGCACGGTCTCCTTCTGGTCCGCCAGATAGGCGGCCCCCACCAAAGTGGACGGTCCCACGATCGCGACGCCCGAAAGCGCCTTGACCTGCGGCAGCGGCGTCACGGACTTTCTGAGGCCCTTCTTCCGAAGGTCGAAGAAGAACAGCTTCGCGTCGGTGGGATGGGGCGAGTCGATCTGCGGGTTGCCTTCGACATAGGCGCTCGCCACGAGCGTCTCTTTGTCCGGCGTCAAGCACATCCAACTCATCTGGTAGTGGTCCAGCGCCGTCCCCGCCTCCAGCACCCCGCGCCTGTCGTAGTCTTTCGGATCGAACCAGCAGATATCGAAGCCGAAGAAGTAGCGATGCCGGCGGGCGCAGAGGTAAACGAGGTCGTCGGCGCCCACTTCCATGGCAATGACCGTATGCGCGCCCTTGGCAATCTCCGAGAAGTAGCCGACCAGCCGCGGATTGGCCTCCGGACTCTTGAAGGGCACGCCCTTCCGGCCGGGCAGATCCATGGTCTGCGTGATGGGCTTGTCCGGATCAAAGGCCATGACAATCGATCCGGAGTATCCCCCGGCAAATACCACGTTGTCCACCGCGGCCATGGAATAGATGCTATTGGCGTAGGCATCGGTGCGACTGGGGACTTGAAGCGTGCGTTGCGTCCTGGGATCCCACACCGTCAGGGGCGAGTACTTCTCTCCCGAATAGGCCAGTCGGCCGTTCGCGAGTTGCACGAGCCGGTTCAGGGCGTGGTTGGCCAGCGGGATGGGGAAGGCGATCTCGCGCCAGACCTTGTCCTCGCCGGGCTTCTGATAGATGAATGTCATCTCCGGCTTCCCCAGATAGGTGGGGCTTTCATCCCGGAAGCACTGCGGCGGAGCCTCTTTGCGCGGCGGAGGGGTGAGTTTCTCAATCCCGGCAATGAGTTCGGCGTTCTTCTGGAGAGCCTCCTCCGCGGTGGCGACCTTGTGCACCTCCCCGTTCTGAACGTGATAATGCTGCTTGGGCAGACTGTCGTCATTGGTGTTCGCCGTCGTCCAGATCGTTCCCCGTCGATCAAGGGCCAGGATTCCCTCCACCGGCACTTGCATCAGTTCCCTGCGTTCTTGGGTCTTTCGGTTAATGGCAATCAGGCGCCAAGGGTCTGTGCCGCGTGCCGCCGCATAGATGTAGTCCTCATCAATGGAGATGTAATACACCTTGTTGGTCGAGGGAGAACCCACCATACCGTAGTAGGTATAGCCCCCGGTCCGGGGATCGTAGAGCGCCACCTCCTGAGGGTCCCCACCCAATGCCAGCACACCGTCGCGGTCGACCGCGATGGTATGAAGGGATCCGGCCTTCTTGAAGGGGGACTCCAGATCCTTGAGGATTCTCGTAGCGGGGTCAAACTCCACCAGCCGGCCGGGTAGAACGACGTTGTTCATGCCCAGATAGAGCTTCTTGTTGACCCAGAGACACTTGTACTGCTCCCAGCCTGGTACGGAACCGACTTCCGTGATCGTACCGTCGTCAATGTCGATCAGCGCGAAATGCGTTATGCGTTCATCCTTCCCCTTCTTCTTGAAGGAGATCAGGTGCATCCAGTGATTGTTGTTGGGGTCCTGGTACAGCGACATCTCCATGAAGGGTGGATAGTACGCCAGCCAGGCGCGCGAGGATCCCGGACCGATCGGCTCAGTCTTCACCTGCCTGAGCGGCCCCGACACCGTCTCGGCCGGCAGGCGCAGGAGCGAGTCCAGATTCGCCGCCGGGAACTCCTGTGCCCGGCAGATGACGGCGGAGAGCATCAGCAACAACG
>JAAYZO010000358.1 GCA_012514865.1 Lentisphaerota bacterium
ACCTCGGCGGCATCGACCCGGTCTGCGAAGGCGCCGACCCGGAGTTCTGCGGCAAGAACGCCTCGATGATCGCGGCGGTCTCGCAGGGCTACTGGGTCTTCTACGAGGGCCCGACCTACCGCGGCGATCACCCCGAGTACTTCCGCTGGTTCGCCCTGGCCAACGCCGACATCGCCTCGAAGGCGCTGACGCTGTGGAAGCAGCCGCGGTCGAAGCCGGAGAATCTCGGCGAGACGACGGTGACACGGCGCACCGACAAGCCCCTGGTCGGGCTGTACAACACCCGGCCGCATCTCCAGGCCGACCTCGAGGCCACCGGCCTCTACGAGGTGCAGCCCCTGCGCGGCATGTCCGTCGAGTACCTCAGGAACTTCGCGGTGGTGATCCTGCAGAACTTCAACGTCGACATGGCCGTCGACCATCCGATCAGCCGCAACCTGCGCCAGTATGTCGAAGAGGGCGGCGCGGTGGCCTTCACGCACGACACGGCCTGGTTCATGGACAGCCCGTTCCCCGAGGTGGCACAGCGCGGGAAGCCGACGCAGAAGGTCGAAGCCGAGCGCCATGTCGTCGACACGACTCTGGTGGTGTCGGCCGCGCACGCCGCCCTGCCCGGCCTCAGCGCCGGACAGCGCTTCACCACCGAATTCGGCGACCACATGATCTTCGTCCCCGGCACCGCCGGAACGACCCTCATACGAAATCTCTTCGACGACCCGGTGTATGTCATCGGCGGGGTCGGCAAGGGCCGCGTGCTCTTCTCGGGATGCTACTACGGCTACACCGGGCGTCTCCAGGGCGCCGAGAAGGACGCCGTCCTCGGCCTGACGGCCTGGCTGGCCGGCGCCGGGCGCTGAGCCCCGCAGAGCCGCCGTCACGGGCCCTTGCCTGCCCGTGTCGGCGGCTCGTTTCAGGGCGCCGGGGCGGCGGGCGGCATGCGCCGGAAGGTGCAGGTGCCGTAGCGCAGGGTGACCTTCGGGGGGATGGTGACGCCGTCCTGGGGTGCCGTCATGGCGTCCTGAGTGATCTCGGCCGCCGCCGGCACCGGGACCGTCCCGCCGCCGGGCAGGGCCGCCTCGGTGTAACGCATCCGGGCCATGAGCTTCCTGCCGTTGCTGAAGCGGAACTGGATGGCGGTGATCGCCTTGGCCTGCCGTTCGAAGCGGAACCACACCTCGCTGAGGGTGAGTCCGGGCATGAGCTCCTGCTGACCGCCGTCGACGGAGAAGTCCGCCACGGCGGGCGTCTCGTTGCGCAACTGGCTGGCGCCCTGGCGGGCGCTGAGGAAGGCCAGGCCTTCCTTGAAGGCATCGAGGGCCACGAGCTTGAGGGCGTCGTCGATGCCGCTGCCCTGGATCATCTGGTTGGCCTGGCGCTCCATGAACTCGGCCTGCGCCGGGGCGAGGTTGGCCAGATGCAGGGCGATGCGCGACTGCGCCGGGGCGTGGTCGTAGGTGAAGTGGCTGATCGTGAGCTGCATGGGCATGCCGATGGCCTGAGTGTTGCGGGCGATCTCGGCGCTGAGCAGGGCGTTGACCTCGGGGCTGGTCACCGGCAGCGAGAACGACTGTCGGAAGAGGGCCTCCTGACGGCTCAGACTGGCCGCCAGCTCGCGTCGCGCCGTCGCCTCGTCGGCATGGCACGGCCATGCCGCGGCCACCAGCATGGAGACCGCGGCCGTCGTCAGATACCTACGCATGATGGACCTCACAGGCGTGATCTCCGCATCCGCTGTCGTCAACGGTGTTCCGTGCGCTCCAGGAGTGACTGGCGCAGCTCCGGGCTGAGCCGGTGGAAGTACTCCGAGTAGCCGCCGATACGCACGACGAGGTCGGGGTAGTCCTCCGGATGCTCGCAGGCCCGGCGCAGGACCTCCTGGTCGACCACGTTGATCTGCAGCTGCATGCCGCCGAGGTCGAAATAGCCTCGCACCAGGGCCTTGAGCCGATCGCGCGACGACGCCGTGTCGAACAGCTCCGCTGCGAAGCGCGCGTTGACCACGAGGGTCCCCGGGGCCAGGCGGTGCGGCAGCGCCGTCACGCTCTTGAGCATGGCGGTCGGCCCATGCCGGTCGCGGCCCTGCATCGGCCCGGCCGAGTCGGCCAGGGGCCTGCCGCGCCGCCGGCCATCGGGCGTGGCCCCGACCGCGGCCCCGGCCAAGGCGTAGGTGACGAACATCAGACAGGACCCCAGGAAGCGTCCGCCGCGCCAGGGCGCGTGGTCGAGCAGCTCGCGAAAGACCGCCTCGCCGACGCGCGCCGCCAGCGCGTCCGCTGCCGCGTCGTCGTTGCCATAGCGCGGGCAGGCCTCCAGGCGCCGCCGCAGGGCCTCGCTGCCGGCGAAATCGGCCTCCATGGCCGCCAGGAGCTCCGCACCCGAGACGACCCCCTGCTCGAAGACGACCCGCCGCAGCGCCGCCAGCGAGTCGGCGACGTTGGCCAGCCCGGCGACGTTGATGACACTCCAGTTGTAGCGCGCCCCGCCGGCGTTGAACTCCAGGCCGCGGTCAATGCAGTCATCGATCAGCAGCGTTCGCATGGGCTGCGGGCGCAGGCGGGCCTTGGCCTCCTGGTCGGCATTGACCTCGCGCGTGACCCCGTCAATGGCCTGGCGGAGATCCTGCAGGAAGCCCTCGAGAACGGCGTCGAAGGACGACGCGCCGGGGAGGAGCCGCCGCAGGCTGGCCTCGAGGACCAGGGGCAGGTTCAGCCCGGCATCGAGGGAGCCGACGTTGGAGCAGCCGTGGACCATGGTCTCCGTGCAGCCGCCGCCGTTGACCATGGCCAGGTCAGCGGGGCGCAGGCCGAGGTGGGCCTGCAGCAGCGACTCGCAGAAGGCCTCCTCGTTGTGCAGGGCCGGCAGGCCGGTGCCCGAGCGCAGGGTGTCC
>JAAYZO010000359.1 GCA_012514865.1 Lentisphaerota bacterium
GGGAGCCGTCTGCCGCCGCTTGCCGTCGGCGTGCCCCGCGTGTATGCTGGCCACGAGGGCCACCGACGGTGCGAGAACGCCTGCGACGCTGGAAACGACGCTTCTACGCGGGGCCGGCCTTTCTGGGCCTGCAGCCGTGGCGTCAGCGCGGCTATCAGTCGCCGACCCTGACCGCGGCCCTCTGGGCCTACGCTCTGGCCGTGCGCCACATCACCCTGACCGGCGGCATGGTCTGCCTCTGCTGCGGCCTGGCGCTGCTCTACGCCCTGCTGACTCTGGTCATGCCGATCCACCTCCTTGCCTTTGCGCTCCTCGGGCTGCTGGTCCTCGACGCCGTGGCCGGCTTTGTCTTCCGGCCGCGGGTGGTGGTGGAGCGCCTCATCCCCGAGCGCCTGGCGGCGGGCAGCGAGCAGGCGGTCACCTACCAGGTGGCCCACGCCGGCCGGCTGCCCCTGTGGGACCTCATCCTCGACCCCCTGCCCCTGCCGCGGCGCCTGGCCTTCCCCTCCGGCCGGTCGGTGGTGCGCGCCCTGCATCCGGGCGAGACCGCCTCGTGCAGCACGACGATCCGGGCCTACCGGCGCGGCCGCTACGTCCTGCCGGTGCCCCTGGCCGGGACGGCCTTCCCCTTCCACCTCTGGCGCTGGACCCGCGCCGGCACCGGCAACCGCGCCATCACCGTCTACCCGTCCTTCACGCCGCTGCGCCGGGTGCGCCAGCCGACGGGCCTGCGCTACCAGGCCGGCGGCATCGCCCTCAGTTCCGCCGTCGGCGGCAGCATGGAGTTCCTCGGCACACGGCCCTACCGCAGCGGCGACGACCCGCGCCGCATGCACTGGCGCTCGTGGGCCCGCACCAGCTACCCGGTGGTCAAGGAGTTCCGCGAAGAGTACCTCTCGCGCACCGCCCTCATCGTCGATACGGCCCGGCCACAGCCGTACTTCTGGGATGCCTGGATCAACCCCGAGGACGAGACCTTCGAAGCGGCACTCTCCCTCTCGGCCGCGGTCGCCGATTACCTCTGCCGACAGGAGACCATCATCGACCTCTTCGCCGCCGGACCCGAGGTGTACCGCTTCCAGGGCGGCCGCAGCCTTGGCTTCCTCGAGAATATCCTGGACATCCTCGCCTGCCTGCAGCCGCACCACGGCGAGCCCTTCGCGGAGTTCTCCGAGGAACTCCTCGACGAGGTGGCCCGGATCAACAACACGGTCCTCGTCCTGCTGACCTGGAACGACGTCCGCCGCGACCTCCTCGAGAGCCTGCGCGCCGCCGGGGTGGCGGTCACCGCGGTCCTGGTCAGCGCCGATGGCCAGCCGCCGCCGGGGCTGCCGGCCGAGATACGGGTACAGCGTGCCGGCGATATCCGCTCGGGCCGCTGCGAGGAACTCTGACAGCGTCCGGCGCCAGGCGGCGCCGGCACCGTCGACCACCATGGAAACAGGACCCATACCCAAGAGCCTGAAGACGCTGGGGCTGATGGCCATCGTCATCATGACGCCGGCCGTGGTCTTCGCGGTCACCGGCGACGCGCCGCAGACGCCGCTCCTGGCCGCGGCCGGCCTGGCCTTCTCCGCCTGCCTGCCGCGGCCCCTCGAACGCACCACGCGCAGCTTCGTCTATACCGGCCTGAGCGCCGCCGTGCTCGCCGTCCTCTCGCAGCAGGTCTTCCCCATCGA
>JAAYZO010000360.1 GCA_012514865.1 Lentisphaerota bacterium
GCGATGGCGATGGGGCCCTCGACGTTGCCCAGGACCTGCTCGAGGGTGCCGCGGACGGTGCGGTACACCTCGGTGGCCACATTGCTCTTCTCGCGGGTCACGATGACCGCATTGCCGCGGTTCGAGAAGTTCTTCAGCAGGCGGCCCCAGTGCGGGATGCCGCTGATGTAGGTGATGCCGAAGCGCTCCTCGACCGCACCGATATCCAGGAGGGTGGTATCGAAGTTGTGCAGAAGCACGGCCAGGCCGAGCGAGAGGACGAAGGCGATGAGGATGGAGGTGGCCATGACCTTGGTGTTGTTCGGCCAGATCAGGCCGACCATGCGCGGGCGCTCGACCATGCGGGTGTAGACCGCGTCGATATTCAGGACATTGCCCTCGACGACGCGCTGGAAGACGGCGTTGTGGAGCTTCTGGAGGTGCTCGACCTTGGCGGTGAGGGTCTCGTACTGCGCCCGATCGGCGACGGTCAGGCTGAGCTCGGCCTGCCAGGTGTCGACAGCCTTCTTGAGGGCCTCCTCCTGCATGGCCACGGCCCGGAGGCGTTCCTGGAGGCGCTTGATGGCCATCTCGGCGGTCAGCTTCAGGTCACGGCGCACGCCCTCGATGCGGACCATCAGGGCGCGCATGCGGGGGTGGGTCTCCTTGTAAATCTTGAGCTGCTCGGCGTACTCGGCCTCGAGGCGCGCCAGCTCGAGTTCGTGGGTCTGCCAGTCGGGCTGTTCGCGCACCACCGGCGGCGCCATCGGCGCGGGCACGGCCCGGTCGCCGCGACTGGCGGCCGCCGCGGCGGCCGCCTCGGCGGCCATCTGGCCGAGGGTCGCCTGGTGCGTCTCCAGGCTCAGCCCGACCACTTCCTGGATGGTGCCGGCGCTGAGCTTGTCGAGCATCTCGAACTGCGTCTCGAGCATGGCGCGCTCCATGCGCAGGGCATTCTGGCGCTGGATGAGGCTGATCAGGAAGCGCTCGTCCCAGGTCGCCTTCGCCTCGTTAATGAGGATGCTTCGTTCGGAGAGGAACTGAGCCAGCTCGGCCTGGGCCTCCTGGAGCTGGCGGTAGACGTCTTCGCGTTCCGCCTTGAGGCTGCGCAGGGCGGTGTCGTTGGCGGTCGCCAGCTCGGAACGGCGCAGGTCCTGGTACTTCTCCAGGAGTTCGGTGAGGTAGGCCAGGGCGTACTTGCCGACGGTGGCGTCGACGCTGACATCGAGCATGGTGCGCGTATCGCGGAACGGATTCACGCTGATGCGCGGCGAGCGCTGCTCTTCGGGGACCTGGCTGGTCCACTCGTCGAGGAGCGCCTCGCGGACCTGGCCGTTGAGCAGGCCGCTCTGCAGGACGATGATGCGCCGGGTGATCTCCTGGTCCATCATGATGAACGAGGGCCGCTCGCGGTCGCCGGAGAAGCTCAGGCGGGGATCCTGCACCACCTCGATGCGGCAGGTGGCGCGGTACAGCGGCGTGCTGCGGTAGATGCGCACCAGGCCGACCGCGGCGCCGAGCAGGAGGAAGAGCAGGATCAGCCACCAGCGCGACAGGATGATGCCGATGTACTGGCGGATGTCGGGGCCCTCCATGCGGCCGGCGCCGGGTGGCATGGCGCCGGGATAGGATGGCGGCACGGAAGCCGGATAGCCCGGCCGGGCGGGGGTCGCGGCGAGGGCGCCGGTGGCGGGAGCGGGACTGCGGTCAGCGTGGCCTGGCACGAACATCACCTCGTCGTCAAAAATTGATGGCCTTCTGAGGCACGATGATCATGTCGCCGGGCTGGAGTTCGACGTCCTTCTCCAGGAAGCCACCATCGATGATCTCGCTGACGTTGATCACCTGTTCGCTGCGGGCGCCGTCGCCGCTGTAGCGAATGAGGCGCACGCCCTTGTCTTTGGCGAATTTGGTGAAGCCCGCCGCCTTGAAGATGGCCCGCATCATGGTGCGCTGCTCGCCCGAGGCGAAGCGGATGATGCCGGGAGCGTTGACCTCGCCGACGATGATCACCTGGCACTCGTCGTTGGTCATCAACTGCCCGGCCGCCGCGGTCTGACCGGGAACGAAGAACACGTCGCCGTCACGGAAGGGCACGACGGTCTTCGGGGCTTCGCCGGAGAAGACGACAGTCAGATCGACGGGGATCTTCTCGGCCGTCTCGGCGCCGACCTCCTGGCGGATGATGTAGGCCTTCTGGGGCGCCGCCCAACTGGTCAGACCGCCGATCTCGCTGACGAGCTGCATGGCGGTGATCTGGCCTTGCTCGGGCAGCAGGACCACCCCCGGCTTGGTGATGGCGCCATAGGCGTAGACCTTCCCCGGGGGCTTCGGCGGCTCGGGAGGTACCGGCAGCTTGGCCAGCAGCGCGATCGAGACGGTGGCCTTCTGGTAGAGGTCCTTGCAGAGGGCCTCGGAGATGGCCTGCTCGGCCGCTTCGCGGGTCATGCCGGCGATGCGAAACTCGCGCAGGTACGGCAGGGGTATCGTGCCGATGGCCGAAATGGCGCCCTCGTAGGCGACCTCGGGGTCCTCGGCCATGCTGACGCGGACCGTATCGCCGGGGCCAAAGACGATGGCCTGCGTACCGTCGAGAGCGAAGGCTGCGACGGCGCTGAGCGCGAGGGTGCCCAGGACGGCCCGGCAACCGCTGAACCAGCCGCGGCGCTGCGCGCCGCTAAGGGATGTCGATGCCACCAGGAATGACCTCGGGTGTAAGACTGCCACGCCTCACGTCGAGCGCCGTGATGGCAACTCGCCGACCGCTCTGCGCCGCCGGAGGCCTGGCGTCACAGCAGGGCACCGCCAACGGGGCACCACGGCGTGCCATGGCGCCCCTGCCCCGGGTCTGCCCTGTTGACCCGGCCCGACCGGCCCGACCGCCTCAGAGACGATGCGTCAGGCGCAGGGTGACGGTGTTGCGGGTGTAGTTGGTGTCGCGACGGTTGTCGGAGTCATGCCAGTCGCGGACGTAGCGCAGATCCAGGGTGGTATCGCGGCCGAGGCGATAGCCGAGGCCGATGCCGGTGCGGTACAGGTCGTAGTTCTCGCCGCCATCCGACTCACGGGCGTCGATGTAGCCGAGGTCGGCGTTCATCAGGAGGTTCTCGCGAAGCTGGATCATGATGGTGTACTGCGTCATCCACTCGCGGCTGAAGTTGGTATTCTGGTTGAGGGTGCCCTGCTCGGCGCCGTAGCTGGAGACGAGGCGGTGGGTGGTGATGTCGTTGTAGTTGTACGTGGCGGCGACCTGGGCGGTCAGACCGCTGTACTCGTCATCGGCGCCGGGGTTGTTGGCGGTATCGAAGGAGACCTGGCTGTAGCCGAGGTTGCCGCTGAGGGCCAGGCGCTGAGTGACGCCATAGGCGACGGCGAGGCCGCCCTCGAGTTCGTCGGAGTCGTTGTGGAGATTCTCGGTGTAGCGGTACATGCCGGCGCGGACGTACGGCCCGGCCTGGAGGCTGCGGTTGAGGTGGGTCATCAGGACCATGTCGACGAAGTCGCTGTAGTGGTTCTGCTCGTCGTAGTCGGACTCGTCGGACCACTGGTTCGTGTGGGTGACCTGAGCGGTGCCGTTGGTGTACTCGGTGAAGTCGTTGCGGTAGCGCAGGTTGATACGGTTGCGGTTGATGCTGTAGTCGCGATTGCGGCGGTTGCCGCCGTCGAAGGACTCGATATCGCGCGAGAATTCGTCGCTGACGGTGAGAGTGCCGTTCTGGCCGACCTTGAGGTCGAAGCCGACATTGCTGCTAACGCCGCCGCCGAGGCCGCCGACGACCAGGCCGTCGTCATCGGCCTCGTCCTCGCCGGTGAGGTAGTAGCGGTAGCCGATGGCGAGGGTGGAGAAGACCTGAAAGCCGGGGTTGATCGGCCAGGAGATCTGCGTCGAGAGCATGGGCATCAGGCTCAGGCCCTCCTCCTCGTCGCTGCCCGAAGTCAGGTTGACATTGTCGTCATAGACCGCCTCGAGAATCAGCGACATGCTGAGACGGAGGTTGCTGAGGCGGACGGTGTAGTCCTCGCCGGAGTCCTGGTGGTACTGGTCCATGCTGGTGCCGGCGCCGGGAGCGCGGTAGAGGGCATGGCGCTGATGGCCGACGAAGGGCGAGATCTGGATGGTTGTCGCCATGGCCGACGAGACACCGAACAGACCGACCGTAGCCAGGACAAGCCACCACCTGCGCTGAACTCGAGACATCGTCCGTTCTCCATCTGCTCGGCCCGGCACGGCTGACCCGGCGCCGACGGGCGGGCCGCTGATCTGCCTGAAGCCTCTGAAAACCTCTCTGCCCCCACGAGACCACCGCCGCAAGGCGGAAGCGCCCCTCTGTGGACCGCAGAACCGAAATACTCGGAAAGTCTATACGCTCGTTGGCGTGATGTCAAGCACTAGTTGGCACTAAGGCCCATATCGACCTCGACTCGCCAGACCGCGGCGACGGTCCTGTCAGTTCATTCAAGCCGCAGGCCGCCGAAAACATCGCCGAGATTGCCGAGGCTGGCGCCGCCCTGATCCGTGACGTCGCTGACCTGCTGGCGCTCGGCCTCGCGTTCGAGGGTCTCGGGCAGGGTCAGCGAGATGCGCCGGCCTTCGACGCTGAGAACGACGACCTCGAGGCTGCTGTTCGGCGGGAAGCGCCGGTAGAGGGCCTTGCCGGGGTTGCCGGTGCGTTCCACCTCGACCTGGCTGATATGCAGGAGGCCGGTCTGGCCCTCGGCGAGGGTGACGAAGACGCCGAAGTCGCGGTGGCTCTCGACGGTGCCGGTCAGGCGCGCGCCGGCGCGGATGGCCGGCTGGCCCTCGGCGCTGGCGGCGGCCGCCGCCTCGGGCTCGTCGTCGACGGCGGCGGCGCGGCGATCCTCCATGCTCAGGGAGAGGCGCTGGCGTTCCGGCTCGATGCTGACGATGGTGACCTCGACCGTCTGGCCCTCCTGGAGCACCTCCGAGGGATGCCCGATACGCCGGCCGGCGCCGAGGCGCGAGATGTGCACGAGGCCCTCCAGGCCCGGCTCGAGTTCGACAAAGGCACCAAACGGCATCAGCTTGGTCACGATGCCCTCGCAGCGCCGGCCGACGACGTAGTCCGAACCGCCCTCGAGGCGGCTCCAGGGGCTCTCCTGCGTCTGACGCAGACTCAGGCTCAGGCGGTTGTTCTCCCAGTCGAGCTTCTGGACGCTGACGGTGACCTTCTGCCCGGCCGTCAGGACCTCCTCGGGCTTGAGACCGCGGCCCCAGCCGAGCTCGCTGACATGCACCAGGCCCTCGACGCCAGCGCCGAGGTCGACGAAGGCGCCGAAGGGCATCAGGCGAGTCACGGTGCCCTCGACGAGGGCGCCCTCGACGAGGGTCTCGCGCAACTTCTGGCGCTGGGCCTCCTGCTCTTTCTCCAGGCAGCGCCGGCGGCTCAGGACGAGGTTGCCGCCATCGCTGTCGTACTCGGTGATGAGGAAGGTGAATTTCTCGCCGATGTAGGTCGCGGGCTCGCGCCGGAAGAGGTCCATCTGCGAGTAGGGGCAGAAGCCCTTCTGGCCGGCGACTTCGACCTCATAGCCGCCCTTGCGTTCGAGGCCGACGCGGCCCTCGACGGGGATGCCGGCCTCGTAGGCCTCGAGGAGCGAGGCGTCGGCAACGCTGCCATTCATGCGGGTGGTCAGGCGGATGGTGTCGTCGCTGGTGCCGATGCAGAAGGCCTCGAGGGCGTCGCCGACCTTGACCGGGACCTTGCCCTCGGCATCCTGCAGCTCGGTGCGGTCGAGGATGGCATCGCTGCGCGAGCCGACATCGACGAAGATGCTGTTGCGGTCGATGTGGGTGACCGTGCCGCGGAGGCGGTCACCGATCTGGAACTGCGTGCGCACCTTGGCCTCGTAGGCTGCGAAGATGGCGCCGAAATCCGAGTTCTTGCTGTCCTGACTCATCGTCTGCCTGTGCTCCTGGAACCACGTGACGGGGGAAACCCGCAAACCCCGTAATGTACACCCACAGCGGATGGATGGCCTACCGGACCTTCTCCTCGCCGGGGCTCTTTGAGGACGGCGGCGGCGATGGTACCGGCGCCTGCCCGCAGGCGCTCTCTCAGGCCGCGCGTGAGGACGCGCGCCGCTACAGCGTCGTCTCCGGCGCCGGGGCGCCGGCCATGGCAAGGCGAAACATCGCTCGCCACCGGTGTGGAGCGCGAGTGTCCACAGACGCGAATGCGTCCACGAGCCGGGCGGCATCGACAGCACAACGACGCGACGTTTCCTACGTGATCATCCATGAGCGGCCAGGCGCCCGCCGGCGCGCACCCAGCGCGACCCGGCGGCGGCAGGCTCGACCTGGACGGCCGGGAGGGCGGCGGGCCAGAGCAGGACCGTCCCGCGCGGCGCGGTGCCGCTCCACCCCGCCGTCGTCAGGCGCAGCGCCCCGTCCAGGACGAGGATGATCGCGACGCCGCCAGCGCCCGCCGGCACCGCCGTCGGGGCGTCGATGTCGCGCAGCTCGACCTGGAGATCGGTGGTCGGCACGCCGTAGAGCCGCAGGCCCGGGCCCGCGGCCAGCCCGGTCGTCACCGCCGGCGCACCGGCGCCGCCGGGCAGCATCTCCATGAAGAGCGACGGGTCGCAACGCTTGGCGGTCAGGCCGGCGCGGACCACGTTGTCGCTGGGCGACATGCACTCGATGATGGTACCCTCGATGTAGGCGTGGGGCTCGCCGGGCGGCAGCCCGACAGCCTCGCCGGGCTGCAGGCGGACCAGGTTCAGGACGTAGGGCGCCAGCGCGGCCGGGTCACCGGGGAACTGCCGCAGGCAGTGGTCGAAGAGCCGGTCGCGGTCAGAGCGGGCCGCGTCCGGGGGAAGGCGCTGTGCCGTGCTGTCAAGGATCGCCCGGGCGCGCTCTGGCGGCAGCGTCAGGAGCCTGCCGAGGGCCTGTCGCGAGGCGCCCGGCCCCGCCGCCAGGCCGTCGCAGAGAGCCTGCAGCGGCGGCAGGCGCCGAGCCTCGGCCACGAGGTCGGCGAAGGGCCGCAGGCCGACCAGGGCCGTGAACGGGGTCAGGGCGATGGCGACCTCGGGCTTGGCGCGGTCGTCCGGATAGCACTCGGGGTCCTGCGCGTGCAGGCGCGCGGCCAGAGCCTGGTCGGGATGCGCCTGCAGCGAGAGCGGCTGGGCGCAGCTCAGGACCTTCAGAAGGAAAGGAAACTCGGTGCCGCCGGCCGGCCCGAGGATGGCCTCGCCCTGAGCGCGCACCAGAACATCGAGGCGCGGGCTGCCCGGCCAGTCCGCCACCACGGCGGGCAACGACGCATGGCCGCCCATCCACAGCTCGGCAAACGGACCGCCGTCCGGCGCCAGGCCGAGCAGACTGGCAATGCCGGGCGGACGCCCCGGAGCACCGCAGTCGCCCCAGGCGTAGCGCCGAACCCCGCATGTGAGTCGGAAGAGGCGTTGGCTGTTCATGCGTTGACCCGTCCCGGGGCACGGCCCCCGGCGGCCGGTAACATAGGAAAGACCGGGCGGAAAGCAACCCGCAGGATAGCCCCATCCCGGCGGATAGTCCCCGTGCCGGCAGGCCGGGTTGGCGGAGTATCTCTGTGGCTGGCTGGTGGCCACAGACGGCGAGCGCGTCCACGAGCCGGGACGACACCGACACCACCACGACGCGATCCTTCACACGAGTGAGGTCACAGGCGCAGCAAGTAGGTCCACGGCGCCGTCCGTGG
This sequence comes from Lentisphaerota bacterium, assembly GCA_012514865.1. Classification (GTDB taxonomy): domain Bacteria; phylum Verrucomicrobiota; class Lentisphaeria; order Oligosphaerales; family JAFGRS01; genus JAGVUW01. Next base: position 7,680 of record JAAYZO010000360.1, read on the forward strand.
ACCGCCCGGGCGCTGCCAGCGCCCGGGGGAGCGCCACTCGGAATCGTGGCGCCCACCCCTGCCCCGCAGACTCCCGACGCCCGAGGGCAAACGCCCAACGCCGAACGCTCAACGTCAAGCGCCCAAGGCCCGAGGGCAAACGCCCAACGCCGAACGCTCAACGTCAAACGCCCAAGGCCCGAGGGCAAACGCCCAACGTCGAACGCTCAACGTCAAGCGCCCAAGGCCCGAGGGCAAACGCCCAACGCCGAACGCCCAAGGCCCGGAAGAGAGCCGAGTCGACGCTCGGCGCTCCCAGGAGCCCGCGGCGCGCGGCCCGATACAGAAGCCGGCAAGGCCCCGTCCGTGTCCGTCCGTACTACTATCCGTAAGAACCCTGTTTTTGCGGCAAGTTTTTCATGCCACGGCATCCGTAAGTCGTTTGGTGTCAGCAGCGGATGCCGCGAGGACCGC
>JAAYZO010000361.1 GCA_012514865.1 Lentisphaerota bacterium
CGGCGAGGACAAGCGCCCAAGGCTGGCCAGGTGTGCACCACGCCAAGAGGGCGTCCCGGCGGGCCTGGGGCAGGTCGGAGAGCCGAGCGCCATGATAGCGCAGCGGTACCGATGCGATGTAGCTCTCGACGCACCGCAGGCGGGCCATGGCGTCGCGCATGGCCTCTTGGGCGGCGCGGTAGCGGCACAGCGCGGCGTCGTCGAGTTGAGGGAGTCGCGACAGCCTAGCAAGGGCGTCGTCCATGGTCTAGACCTCCTGCATCGTGATGTTGTACGTCTCTGCCGGCGCGGGCAGGCGCGAGGGCTTCCCCGGTGAAGACCGGTCGAGATACAGGACGGGGTATCCAGATCCGATGGAGTAATCGATGGTGGCGATTGCTTCCGCTTCGGTCAAGGCGGCGAGCTTCTTCAGTTGCTTCCGAGCCGTCGTCGGCGTCAGCGTCTTGCGTTTTTCACGGAGATGGGTCTTCCATTCTTCCCATGCCTTCCTGAAGTCTTCCCCGAAGGGCAGGACCTCTCCCCCTTCAGGGGGTCGGGGGGTGTCTTCTTCTTTCCTTCTGACCTTCTTACATTCTGAAGTCTTCTTAGTGGGGGTTAGGTGGGGGTTAGGTGGGGGTTGGGTGGGGGTTAGCTGGGGGTTTTGGTGGTTGTCAGCGTCTCGCGTCGGGTCGAAAATGTCTTTACTGCATAGCTTTACGACCGTCCCCTTGCTGGTTGTTCTGATGGTTGTAACCATCCCATAGCGCACAAGTCGACCTAGTGCTGCCCTGTACTGTTCACGGCTCATTCCCAACGCGTTGTGATCCCCTACAAGGGCTTCCCCGAGGGCCAGACTATGCCAGTTCGGCGCTGCCTGGTTCCATCGCGCTCGGACGGCGACAAGGTAGAGGAGACAGAACGCGTTGCGGTCGGAGCGCAGTAGCTCCATCGCGTCGGCGCTCCGGTATGCCCTGAGCCATCCTTGCGAGGATCCAGCGTCAGCCGAAATGCGGGCGCGGCCGGTGGCCTCGGGGGTCGTGGCGGTGTCGCGGCTGGTGGTGGCGTTATCGGGTGCTGTCGCCATAGGTGCCCTTTGCCGCCGTTTGCGGCTCGTCTGGGTCGCTGAACAGGAAGGCGTGCGGGACGTACGGCCGGCCCCGGCGGGCGGTGCCGCACAGGGCGCAGGCGTTAAGGACGTGCCCGCTTCGTGCCTGGCGGTAGACCGTCGGGGTCGCGGCCCCGCACCTATAGCAGTAATCCACAGCGCCGGGCGCATGGCGTTCGGCTCTGGTCGTGGTGTTCACGGCTTGGCCCTCCTGTGCACCTCGACGCGCACGGCCTCGACAAGGGCCTTGAGGTCTTCGCGGGAGAGGCCGGCTACCAACGCGGCAAAGTCGCGGTCCTGGCCGGAGGGGCGGCGGCGGCGGAGCAGGTGGCGAACGGTGGAGAGGGTCACCATGGTCATCACACCTCCCCGGCAGCGAGGGCCTCGATCCTGGCAACGTCTGCCCGAACGTCGACGCGGCGCGCCTCCATCCACGCGGTCAGATCGGCGCGGGCGATCAAGACCTTGGCGCCGATCTTGTAGAAGGGCAGTTCGCCGCGGGCCTTGGCGGCGTCGAGGGTGCGGCGGGAGAGGGAGCACAGCCGCGGGGCTGTCCTCATGTCGAGGTATTCGGGCGATGCGGCGGGGGTGGCGGCGTCGGTGGCGGTCTGCGTCATGGCGCGGTGCTCCTGGTCTGGGGTCTGGTTGTCCCAGCCAGGGGCCGCCGCGGGAGAGAAAATCGCCTCTGCTGCGCTGGTATACGTCTGTAGACCGAACTACAGTTAGCCATAGGGCGGCTGTAACGCGGTGCAGGCGTTGCCGGTCGAAAGACTGCAGCTTGCCGAAACTCGTTTCCTAGGCGGGCCTGGTTCGCTGCGATCCTTCGGGGTCCTCGGGCCGGGCTCTCTTTTTTTGTCAATAGTTCACGCTACCACGCCAGGCGCGACCGCGCCAGCTTACGCTAAAATGATCATTTCTAGGCTATCGCAAGCGATTGCGCCGCTTAGACATTAGTGCGTTCGGAGTGGCGGTTTTGGCCTACTGGTCAGCCCGCGTGAACGACCGACCAGCCGGGCGCGGCGGCCCTGGCCGGCGGCGCGATCTTCCAGTACTCCGCCGCGGCCTCGGGGGTGGTAAGGGTCCGGTAGTGCTCAAAGAGCAGGTCGTCGCCGCCGCGGTGTCCCAGCGCCAGGCTGGTCTCTCGGGCGTCCCGGTGGGCCTCAAGGTGGTAGGTCGCGAACGAGTGCCGGAGGCAGTTGTGCGGCCAGCGGGTCAGGCCGGCCTTCCCGCGGATCAGTTCCATGGGGCGCCGGCTGTTGGTGCCCTGGGGAGCAACCGGGCCATTGTGCGATGGCGCCACGGCCAGCCAGGCGCGGAGGTTGTCCGACATTGGGATGTTGCGGATACTCCGCTTCTTGGCGATATCCCCGGTGATGCTGACAAGTCCCTTGCCAAGGTTGACGTGCCGCTCCCAAACCATACGGCCGATCTCGGCGGCGCGAACGCCAGCGAACAGCCCGAGGGCCAGCGGCGCCACCATGGCGGGCGCGTGTTCCAGCGCGGCGGAGAGAAGGGCCTTAGCCTCGCCGGGGGTCAGTATCTCGGCGGTGCTCTCCATGCGGTTGCTTCCCCGGGCGCGTCGGGAGTGTGACACGGCGGCGATGGGGTTGGCCTCGATGTGGCCATGCTCCATGGCGTAGCCGAACAGGCCGCTCACGGCAAAGCGGAAGTGCTGCAGCGACAGGGGCGCCAGCGGCTTCCCGTCCCTGGCGCGCAGCCCTTCCAGCCAGGCGCGGGCGTCGGCCGACGAGACCATGTTGACCTTGCGCGGTCCGAACGCCTCGACGAATCTGGCCAGCCGGGTGCGTAGGTCCCCGAGTGAGCGCGGGCGCAAGCCGGCCGTTTCGCTGGCGGTCTGGTAGGATGCCACCAGCGCGGCCACAGTAGGCACGTCACGGCCTCGGGCCTCGATGTCCCGGACCAGTGCCGCGGCGGCCTCTGCAAGCGTTCCACGGCCCGCCAGTAGAGCCAGGGCGGCCACAGCGTCCCGAAGATTCTCCGCTGGCAGCTTCCCGGCGTCGGCCTCACCGACGCGGCGCTGCAGGATGGTCTGGCGCTGTTCCTCGAGGGTGTGGTCAAGCCGGGCCTGTTCGGCGAAGCGGTCCGCCTGGTCCCGGGTCGTGAACCACTTGCGGTGCCGCTTCCCTCCCTCGGGCCATGAAACGATGAAGCGCTGCCGCTCGACGCCTCGGACCGTCGAGACAGCCGCGGCGACGGTGACGCCTCTTTTCGCGGGGTCGGTGTTGGCGGCAACGGTGACGGCGGGGTGTTTTTTCATGGCGTGCGTTCTCCTGTCTTTGCACACCATAGCACCCCTTGGATTTTGTTGCAACATTGTTGCAACACTTCGCCAGGGAAAGAAAAAAGGACCGCAGGGAGGATACAGCGCGGGGCTGTAAGTCCTTGCGGTCCTTACGTTACTGGCGGAGAGGGAGGGATTCGAACCCTCGGTACAGGTTTACCCTGTACGACGGTTTAGCAAACCGTTGCTTTCGACCACTCAGCCACCTCTCCGGGGTGGGATGCATCGACGTCATCGGGCCAGGATTGTCAAGGCTCTTACGGTCGGGATGCCGGCCGCGGGATACTCTACCGCCTCGGTGCGGGGCTTCAAGCCGATCGCGGCGGCGCGGCTCATTTTCGCGGGAGTGCGGCGCCGGCGCGGCTCAGCCGGATGGCCCATCCGCCTGGCGGCCGAAAGGCCATGCGCAGGTCTTGGCTTGGCGTCGTTACGCCTGGCCCTGTGGAGATACCAACGGGAGAGCGACGGCAACGCCGTCGGTCTCCCGTATATCGGCTTTTCCGTCACAGGCCGTTGCCTGCCGGTGACGGAAAAGCCGTCAGAGGCGCTGTTCGATGGCGCGGAAGAGCTGGGCGCTGCGGTTGCGGTCGCCCATCATGCCGCAGCGCAGGCGGATGCGCGTGACCTCGTCGCCGAGGGCCTCGAGGCGGACCTCGAAGTCGGTGCCGTCGGCGAGGACGCCATCGACGAGGCCGGTGATGCGGTCGACGCGGCTGGTGATGGGCTTGAGGGCGAGGTCGCCGAGGCCCAGGACGGTGGCCTTGTGGGCCTTGTCGATCGGCACGGCCAGGACGGTCTCCCAGGTGTTCATGTGGCGTTTGAGGGTGTAGACCGTCTTGCCGCCCGACTGCATGGTGGCGCAGCCGGTGAGGGCGAGGGTCAGGGCGAGGGCAGCGAGGGCCGGGAGGGTGAGGTGGCGCATGGTGATCGCACTCCTTGATGATCGCTCTGTCAGGCTCAGCGGCGGCCCGGTCGCCAACGCGGTGCTGACGCGGCCGCGGATGGCTCCCGGGCCATGATCCGGCTGGGTTAACACTGGATTGACATCGGTGCCTGTCAAGCCTAGATTGCGCATTTGGCGGTGTGGCCGCACGATACATCGGCCCCGCACGGCCCCGGCCCACTCCGCGGCGGCACGGCCGGACGGGGCTCGCGTTCATGGAAGGAAGCATCGATCATGCCTGGCAAGTACCGCAGCAGCAAGACGACCGAGGGTCGGAAGATGGCCGGTGCGCGCGCCCTGTGGCGTGCCAACGGCGTGCGTGAGGAAGACTTCGGCAAGCCGATCATCGCCATCGCCAACTCGTTCACCCAGTTCGTCCCCGGCCACGTGCATCTGCACAGCTACGGGCAGATGGTCAAGCAGATGATCGAGGCAGCCGGCGGCATCGGCCTGGAGTTCAACACCATCGCCATCGACGACGGCATCGCCATGGGCCACGAGGGCATGCTCTACTCGCTGCCGAGCCGCGACCTGATCGCCGACAGCGTCGAGTACATGGTCAACGCCCACGTCGCCGACGCCCTGGTGTGCATTTCGAGCTGCGACAAGATCACCCCCGGCATGCTCATGGCCGCCATGCGCCTGAATATCC
>JAAYZO010000362.1 GCA_012514865.1 Lentisphaerota bacterium
GCATGGATGCCGACCTCAACGGCGTCGGCAAGAACTACGACGGCAATGCGACTTGGGGGGGATCTCGGGGGCTTCTCCGATCCGATGGCACCTGGAACGCTGGTTCCCGAGCCGGGCAGCGCCATGCTCCTGGCGGCCGCCGGGGCGCTGGTCATGCGTCGTCGGCGTCGTCGGGCCTGAAGGTCCTGCCGGCGCGCCGCGTCCGGCGACGGGCCTGCACTGTCCACGAAGCCCATCGCCTCGGCCACGGCCCGCGTGCGCCGTGCGGTCCTGCGGCGTGATCTTCGACGCACGTCGCTCGCCACTCCGCCTGTTCAAGGCCAGCCCTGCGCAAGAGGGCGCGTGCGCCTCGCGTCGCATCCTCGTATGAAACATCGCCCCGTTGTGCTGTCGATGCCGTTGCGGCTCGTGGACGCCTTCGCGTCTGTGGACACTCGCGCTCCACACCGATGGCCAGCGACGTCCGTCTTGCCACACCCGGCGCTCCCGGGACGCCGGGGATCTGGCTGAAGGGTGACCTGTTCCTGGGCCGCGCGGCGGTGCGTCAGTAGGTCAGCCTGGCGTTGCGTCTGGCCGGGGGCGTCGGTTCCTGGTCGGGGGTACGCCAGGCGTCGCCGGCCAGCGTGGCCAGGGCAGCGCACACGGGGCACCGCCTGGACGCGTGGCGCGGCCGCAGCATCGGCGCGCGCTGCACGAGCGTCCTGAGGGCCTCTGTGCCGTTGCGGTGGCGGACCAGTGAGCCGGCCACGGCGCTCAGTGCCGCCAGGGCCTCGAGGGGGCGCACGGCGCCCCGGGCGTGCTCGATGAGGGCCTCGCGGTCGTTCTTCCCGTCGCCGGCGTAGGCTCGCCAGCTCTTCCAGAGGCCGAGGGTATCTCCGGACCGTCCGGCGGTCAGGGCGTGGGACACGGTCGCGGCGGCGCCGGCGGCATGGCCGGTGCCGCGGCCCCCGCAGGCGCAGGCGTGCGCGGCGTCGTGCGACACTGCGGGGCGGCCGGCCTGGGCGCCAATCAGGCAGGCTGGGGAGCCGCTCGAGAGGTCGCAGCCTGACGCCGCCTGGGGAGCTGTGTTGCGGTGGCTGGCGTCGCCGCCCGGCGCCGCCGCGGCCCGGGCGTCATCGCGGGCGCGTGGCGCGCCGCCGACCGGCGGTGTCAGCAGTCCATCGGCGGCGGCGTGCGTCACGGGAAGGGTCCCACGGAAACGGCCGGTGTCGGTCAGGTGCTGCCAGGTCGGCCGCGGGACGGGCACGAACTCGAGGCCGCAGCGCTCACAGCGTTGCGCCGTGCGCTGGCCGATGCCGCCGGGGGCCACGTCCGGCGCCAGGGCATCGGTCGGGAGGCCCGCCAGGCTCAGGACCGGCAGCGGGATGTCGCCGTCGCTTGTGACGACAGCCTCGACCGGCAGCTCGACGGCCGCGGCGGTCCAGATCGCCAGGACCACCAGGGCCGGGAGCACCCAGGCGCCCATGGCACGCGTCGGCCGTCCGGCCGCGCGGCGCGGGCGGCGGCTACCGGCAGCGCGCGGGCGAGGCAAGCCCGGCGCCGGATGAGGATGAGAGGCAGTCATGGCATCCTGCGTTTCGCCATGGGCCAAGGCGGCACGCCCGCGCCGTCGGGCTCTTCCCCAAGCCCGCCGACAGCCGGCCTGCACAGCTCAACCACCGACCCGATGGCAGCGCCGCCATGGCTATGACGCTGCCGGACGAGCCAGCCCGCACCCCCGGCGAAGCCTCGCCCGGAGCACGCGACGACCACACGACGCAGGCACTCGCCATACCTCCTCACGATGTGCCTTGCGTACTCTTAATGTAGGCGCCGCACTGTCATTCATCAATGACAAAAGCGCGGCCCGGCGCGCCGGGTATGGGAAGACGAGACATCGCTCGCCATCGGTGTGGAGCGCGAGTGTCCACAGACGCGAATGCGTCCACGAGCCGCAACGGCATCGACAGCACAACGGCGCGATGTCTCATACGAGAGCGGCTGGCACAGCCGCCACGACAGCGCGGCCGCCGGCGCCAGGGGTGGTGTCAGAGGCCTGATCCGACCGATCCGTCAGATCCGACCGATCCGTCGAGTGCCTCGTTGTGCACCCGGCGTCAGGGGCGCCCCGGGGAGCGCCACTCGGCTCGTGGCGCCCACTCCGCCCCGGTGGCCCTTCAGGCCGCGCGCCGGCGGGGCCGGCGGCCGGCCAGCAGGCCGAAGGCCGCCAAGGCAAGGAGGCCCATGCTCGGCTCGGGGACGAGCTTGAAGTCGCTCTCGCTGAAGGCGCTCGACGGGCTCAGGCCGCCCGCGACGTCGATGCTGATGAAGTTGTGGTCATTGCTGTTGTCTGTACTCCCCAGTTGGACGCCCCACGA
>JAAYZO010000363.1 GCA_012514865.1 Lentisphaerota bacterium
CTGTCTGACCTGTCTGACCCGTCTGACCCGTCTGACCCGTCTGACCCGTCTGACCCGTCTGACCCGTCTGACCCGTCTGACCCGTCTGACCTCCCCCACCCTCGTCCTCCTTCTCCTCCCCCCGGCTCCGGCTCCCCCTCTCCGGCGCCGGTTGACCGCCCTGGCGGCACCGCTGACCTGACCTATCCACGCGCCGCACGGCAGTGCGGTGCAGGTGGATTGTGAGCGAAGCATCCGCGCTTCGCGACTAATTCGGGCTAGATTGTGGGCGTTGTTTCCGCGTGAGTCTGCGCAAGGAGGCCAGAGAGATGGACAAGGTCAGAGTCGGTTTCATCGGCTGCGGCGGGATTGCCCAGTACCACTTCGGTCACATGGAGAAGACCAGCAAGGCCCGCGTCGTGGCGGTCTGCGACAAGATCGCCGACCGCGCCGAGGCCGCCGCCAAGCGCTTCCAGGCGAAGCCCTACACGGTCTACGCCGACATGCTCGACAAGGAGAAGCTCGACGCGGTCTTCGTCTGTGTCGAGCCCAGCGCCCACGACGGCATGGAGCTGATGGCCATCGAAAAGGGCCTCCACCTCTTCGTGCAGAAGCCCATGAGCCTGAGCATGGCCTACGCCCGCAAGGTCCGCGCCGCCCTGGCGAAGGCCAAGCGGATCAGCGCGGTCGGCTTCCAGTGCCGCTATGTCGACACCCTGCCGCGGGTGAAGGCCTGGTTGGCCGGCGAGCAGATCGGCATGGTGTCGTGCTTCCGCCTCGGCGGACTGCCCATGGTCTGGTGGTGGCGCCAGCGCCGGCACTCCGGCGGCCAGGTCATCGAGCAGACCATCCACAACTACGACGTCCTGCGCTACCTCCTCGGCGAGGTCACCGCCGTCTCCGGCATGGCCCGCGAGGGCATCGTCACCGGCGTCCCCGACTACGACACCGAGGACGCCTCGGCCGTGACCATGCACTTCAAGAGCGGCGTCGTGGCCACCATGACCACCGGCTGCTTCTCGCCGGCCGGCTTCGGCAATGGCGACTTCCTCGTCTACACCCGCGAAGGCCAGATGACCTACGGCCTCGGCGGCGCCTTCAAGATCCAGAAGAAGGACCTCCTCATCGAGGGCAAGGCCGGCAACGACTACGGCCAGGAGTGCGACGAGGCCTTCCTCGACGCCATCCTCGAGAACGACCAGGACCTCGTCCTGTCGCCCTATGCCGACGCCTGCAAGTCCCTCGAGCTGGTCATCGGCGCCACCGAGTCGATGCGCCGCGGCGGCGAGCTGATCGCCCTTACCGGCAAGTAGTCCCGCGGCGCCTCTCCTCGAGACCGCGTGGCCAAAGACGCGAAGCCGTCCACGCACCGCCGTGGCGGCGGCAACACTGCGGCGCCACGTCTCCTGCGAGCCGGCCAAAGCCGGGACCCATGAAAGAAGATGCCCCCGGGAGTCGCCTCCCGGGGGCGCCCTCCCCTCGGACGCTCCCCGCGTCCAGGAAAGACAGACCCCGACCACGGCGACCGCCTCGCGACGGCGGCGCCGCTCACAACGCTGGAAAGATGCCCCCGGGAGGCGACTCCCGGGGGCGCCCTCCTCCGACGCGACCGCCTCCCCGGCGGCACGCCCTGACCTCATACGGCCGGCACGGCCTCCCGACGCGGCTGCCGATGCCACAGCACCAGAAGCGCCCCCAGCCACAGCAGCAGCACACCGCTCGGCTCCGGCGTCGGCACCACGTCGTAGGTGTACCGCAACGCCGCACTCCCGGTGGCTGTGACGTTCGTGGTGTAGGTATGGTCTGCCGTCCCGCTCACGAAGAAGATCCCTCCGGCGTCGAGGACGACGGGAACGGCGTCGGGCCCCATGAAGCCACTGAGGTTGCTGGTGAGGGTCGCGTTGACCGTACTGGGCGCCGCCGAGACAGTCCCGAAGTCATGGTAGTCCGGACCGCTCCCCGGGGTCCCATCGGCCGGCGCCACGGCGGCCGCGACCGGTGCGAACGAGAAGACGGCATCGGCGGCGAGACTGCCGGGGGCACTGGCGAGGACACGGCCGTCGAGCAGCCTCAGGGTGAGGGTGTTTGGCTGATCGGAGAGATTCTCAGCGGTGGCGGCGGCGCCGAGAGCGGCATCGAGACTCAGCGTCACCGCCGCCAGTCGGCGCGCCCCGTTGAGGTCGTCGAACGGCGCGAAGGTCAACGTCGCTTCCGGGCCGTCCCCCACACCGAGGCTGAAGTCCTGCGCAGGGAGGTCGATGAAGGCCCCCCATGCTCCCAAGGCGATACCCGACAGCACGACAAGAAGACGCAACATGGCAACCTCCTCCTCCGTGACACTCCGCGAGTCCATGCCGCGCGCCATGGCGCGGCATCCCCAGGCACCACCAAGGCGGCGACGCGGCTCCCATGCCGCAGATTGCGCAGGTCCCTCCAGGCAGCAGCGCGGCTCCCACACCGCAACGCGCCCTTAATCCTCGGAATCGCGCGGCCTCCCGGCCGCGTCCTGTACCGTCCCCTCTCTGTGTCGCCAGGCGGCTCCCAAACCGCCTGAACAAGCCCACGCTAATGCGATTCCACAGCAAAATCAAGAGCCAAGACCCCAAAAAACCGCGTAACGACGGGCTTTCTGAGGTGCGACGACCCCCGGCGCGCCGGAGAAGTGGGCCCCGCGAGCCGAGCGCGAGCACGGGCGCCGCCCATACCGAGGTGGCATGCGCATCCCTGCGCGTGGCTCCCGGGCGCCGCCTATGCCGGGGTGGCATGCGCATCCCTGCGCGTGGCTCCCGGGCGCCGGCGGCGCCCAGGAGCGCGGCTGGGGACAGCCGCCACTACAGCCCGGCGAAACATCGCTGGACACGTCTGCTGGAGCGCGAGTGTCCACAGACGCGAATGCGTCCACGAGCCGGGCGGCATCGACAGCACAACGACGCGAAGTTTCATACGAGCCAGATCCACGGCGCGGCAAGTAGGTCGCGCGAGCCGAGCGCGACCACCGGCGCCGTCCGCGGCGCCGTCCGTGGACCTCCACGGCGTGCCAGACTCCGGATCGGCAGAGCCGGAGCCACTCGGGAGAGTGGCGATCCCGGGGGGCAGCCCCGCCGGCGCACGGCGCGCCGGATGGTGCAGAGCGAAGCATCGCTCGTTACGCCACCTTGCAGACCTCCGGTCCGGCGCCCTGAAGGGGCAGCATTCGTCAGCCCAGGGCAACGCCCTGGGAAATAGGATGTTACGGATTGCAGGCTGAAAGTCTGCGACAAGACCGTGCGCGTCACGCCGCCATGTTCCGTACGAGCCGAGCCGACGCTCGGCGCTCCCGGGAGGGCGGCTGAGGAAAGGCCCCTGCCAGCCAGGCGGAAGTCCCGTCAGGGCGCCTGGTCGGGGTCGTGCAGGCAGAGCCAGTCGAGGTTGGCGCTGCCCTGGACATTGACCAGGCGCAGGGTGTGGCGGCCGGCCGTCAGGTGGAAACGGAAGGGCTTGCCGTCGACCCCGGCAACGGTCAGCAGACGCCAGTCGCTGGCGGCGCTGCTCCAACCGCCCGTCCAGGGCAGCTCGCAGGCGCCCAGAGATGCATCCGGGAGGGCGCCGTCGACGAGGATGGCACGCCGCGCCTGCTCGTCGGCGGTGCAGTACCGCAGCGTCAGCGCATAGGCGCCGGCGACGGGGACCTCGACCGTGTACTCGACAGCATGCCCGGGCTGATCCCAGTGCAGGAAGCTGCGACCGACCGCGTCGACCTTGCCGGCCGTGACCTCGACCTCGCCGCCGGCCTGGCCGCTGAAGTCCTCGGCCTGGATCATGAGGCGCTGGCCGCGTGCCGCCGGCTGCTCGGCCAGGGCCCGCACCGGAGCGTCGAGCTGCGGCCGGCTGACCGCGGCGAGGGCCTCCGGCGCGCGGCGCGCGTAGGCGGATCCCGTCCCCCAGGCGACCTCATAGGCAACCCCGGCCTGGGCATTCCAGCTCAGGATGCCGTCGGCGAGGCTGGCCTCGGCCGACCCGGCCGGCCGCCAGTCGCGGCCGAGGGCCTGGACGCGCGGCGTGGTGCCGGCCGGCCAGGCGTTGCAGCGCAGCGCCAGGCGGCCGGCGACGTCGCTGGCGACCACGATGACGTCCTCGCCCCAGGCGGTGGCGGCGGCGGTGCCGGCCGACTCGAGCCGCAGGAGCACGCCCTGGCCCTCGAGGCTGCGGCCATTGACCAGGCAGGCGCGCAGGCCGCGCTCCGCCAGGGTGCCGAGGAAGGCGACCTCGCCATCGGTCGCACAGCCGCCGGCCTCGAGGCGCTGGCCGGGCGTGTCGTTGCGGAGGTAGACCGCGGCGCTGTCGCCGGGTGCCACCTGGAAGCCGGCCGCCAGGCCGGCGCCGGCCGTGATCGGGAGGGCCGCGGGCGACAGGGCCAGGCGCTCGCCCGGCGCCGTCGGCCAGACCACGGTCACCAGGTCGCCATGGCCATCCCACGGCCAGGACAGCAGCGCCGTCGGCACCGCCCGCATCGGCACGCCCTCGACGACGCGGCCGTACTGCCGAGACCAGCCCTGCACCGGCTCCTCGCCCTGGCCCTCGACCAGCGTCGCCGTCGGTACGGTCCCGCCAATCGGCTGCAGCAGCATCCCGGGGCCCTTGGCCGAGGTCGCGATGACGCCGCCGCCGGCGACAGCCTCGGCGCTCTCGGCGTGGATGTGGAACAGCGCCTCGGCGCGATGCGGCCCGGCCGCCTCGGCCTGGACCGTGTCGTGGACAATCCAGAAGTCCGGCTTGACGAAGAGCACCCCGCGGCGGTGGCTGACGCCCTCGAGGGGTTCCGGCGCCGGCCCGGCTGCATCGAAGCCGCGGTAGGGCCGGTAGGCGCCGCGGTACCAGCCCTCACACCAGTCGACGCCATCGGCGCTGGCCC
>JAAYZO010000364.1 GCA_012514865.1 Lentisphaerota bacterium
CTCGGGAAGGGAACGCCCAACGCTGAACGTCCAACGCCCAACGTCCAAGGCCGGAGGGGAGCCAGGCGGAACTCCGAACTCCGAACTCCGACCCTCGACACCCGACACTCGGGAAGGGAACGCCCAACGCTGAACGTCCAACGCCCAACGTCCAAGGCCGGAGGGGAGCCAGGCGGAACTCCGAACTCCGACCCTCGACACCCGACCCTCGACCCTTTGGTTTGCGGTCAGGCCCAGCGCTGTGCCAGCTCCATGGCGAGGCGGGACCACTCGCGCAGGCGCCGCGGCTCGCCGCGGACGGTATGGAGGTCCTGCAGGTTGACCTCGACGACGTTCCCCCGGGTCTTCTCGAATGCCTCGTTGAGCTGCTGCCGTGCCAGCTCCGGGTGCCAGCGCTCCATGCTGACAATGCTGGGGTTCGGCTTATGGGTGAAGACATAGTCCCGGCCCACCGCCGCGGCGGCGCGCTCGAGGTCGACCCACGGACTCATGGAGACCCGGCGCAGGTTGCCGATGGCGCGCACGATCGGCATCTTCCGGTCAAGCGGCTCGCAGCAGCCGTAGCAACTCAGCCCGAAGCGCTCCAGGAGGCGCTTCTCGTAGCGCACGGCGAACTCCTCATGCATGGCCATGGAGATGCCGTCGGTGAAGATCTGGGTGGCGGCACGCGCCCAGAGGTCACAGAGGCGCACCCGCCGGCCATCGAAGCCGGGGCCCGGCAGCGCGGCGGTCCAGCCGTAGCCGCCCGAGCCCAGGCGCGTGTTGCCATGGCCGGGCGACAGGGCGCCGAGCGACTCGAGCTGCTCGACCGAACTCAGATAGCCCCGCGTGATCCGCTCGAGCGCCTCGTGGATCAAGGCCGGACGCTCGATCAGGTCGATGAAGGTCTGCTCGATGCCGCGCCAGACGATGAATTGGTCCATCGGATAGAACCAGAAGAAGTCACGCCCGCGAACCGCGACCGGCAACACCCCCTGGTAGAGTTCCTCGAGGCGCTGGCGACGCCGCTCGGTCTCGGCCCAGTCGACACGGACCTCCGGGTCGCAACGGATCCTCTCCAGATCGCGCTCCTCGACGATGACCGGCACGAAGGCATACGCCCCGGAGGCCTCCTCAGGCCGCTGGACCTGCCGCGGAATTCCGAAGCCGGCGCTCCACGAGTCGCCGCTGATCGCCATCGGGCAGACCACCGTGCCGTCCTCGACACGGTCGTCCGCGAACTCATCGTGGACGTACAGCCGCCGGCGCAGGTCGAGTTCCTGCTCGCGCAGGAAGGGATCCTGCGCCTGCAGCGTCGAGGGCGGGATGAGTTCCTCCCAGATATTCCGGTCAAGCGCCTGGATATGGATCAGCGGCCGGACGCGCTCCAGGCGGTTCAGACGACGCCACAGGTCACGCCGTTCACGCTGTACCGGCAGTGCCGCAATACCGGCCACACGTTCGGCCAGGCCGCGGATGAGATCGCGGTCGCGCTGTGAACTGACCATCGCCGTCGCCTCCTCGAGCCATCCTGGAACTGCACCCGCCGACCGCGCCGTGAGCCTTGGCCGGGTTGCACCATGCCAACCCGGTCACTATCGTTCCGAACGGCGCGGTTGCACGGGCGCCAGGCCGAACCCAGGGCTGATCGACGATCGCGTCAGGGCTCACCCGGCCGCCCTGAGGGGGTGCCAGAGCCGGACTTGCAGATAGCCCTGGGCCGAACCGGTCGCCGCGGGGGCGCGTTTCGCTCCCGCCTGAGCCCTGCCGCCGCTGTGATGACGCGGACACGACATGGATAGGAGCCTGCGGATGAACACAAGGACGGGCGCGGCCCTGCCGGCGGCCCTAGTGGCCACGACCGTGGCACTGGCCGAGGACCCGCCGATCATCGCCATCGCGGGGAGTTCCGCGGCGCAGGCCTACGGGAACACCGACGGTCGGAAGATCTTCGGCTGGGGCGAGGTGATGCAGGACTTCTTCGCCGAGGCCCGCGTGATGAACTTCGCCCGTAGCGGCTGGAGCACGCGCTGGTTCATCGACCGCGGTGCCTGGGACGAACTCCTCGCCGCCAAGCCCCGCTACATCCTGATGGGCCTCGGCGCCAATGACTCCAAACGCGATGAGACGCGCTACACCGACCCGGATGGCGACTACCGGCGCAACCTGCGACGCTTTGCGGCCGACGCCGAGGCCATCGGCGCTCAGATCATCTTCATCACCCTCAACCAACGCCTCGTCTTCGATGCCGACGGCAAGGTCCAGGCCAAGGACCGCGCCCCCTACTCTCAGGTGATGAAGGAGGTCGCCGCCGAGGTCAAGGCCCCCTGCATCGACCTGGCAACGATGCACGCCGAGCTCCTGGAGTCACTCGGTGAGGCCGGCGCCACCTACCTCTTCCGGATCAACGACGACGGCACCCTCGACCGCTCACACTACAGCCGCCCCGGCGCCATCCGCCTGGCCGAGATGATCGCCGCCGGCCTGCGCCGCTCCGACTCGGAGATACGCCACCTCCTGCGCTGATAGCGTGGTGGGATCAGGCCCGGAGCGTCACCCAGGCCCCGTCCCTTCCGTGCCGGGCTCGCCGGTGCGCGCCAGGAGCAGTAAACAGGACCGACCCTCGGGCCCGCGGCCCCATGGATCATCAGGAGATGGCTCCGCCGCCGATTCCGCACTCCAGGATCTCGCGCACCCGGCGCGCCTCACGCCGTGCCGCCCGGGCGGCGCCCAAGCGCACCGCGGCCCAGGCGGCCATGCCGCCGGCGACGTAGGCCAGGAGGTCACGTGGATCCGCGACCGAGTCGGCTCGGTACAGCGGCGTGACGACCTCCCAGAACAGGCCCACCGCCAGCATCAGCACCAGGCAGGCCCCGGCGCGGCGCAGCCATCGACGCCCCCGCGTCACCGCCAGGCAGAGGAGATTCGTGTAGGCGATGAAGACCACGCCGGCCAGGACGTCGTTCAGGTGACCGTGCAGAAGCGGGTGGCCAAGCCGGGGCTTGAGAACCGCCTGGTTGAGGCCGTACAGAGCCGCCCCGAGCAGGAGCAGCCCGACGCTCAGAACCACGACAGGACCAGCACCGCCAGCACAATCCCGCCGGCTATGATCAACACCCACGCACATCCGCTTCGTCCTTCCTGGGCCATGATTGCCGCTCCCCTGGATCCTGCCTCAGACCAGCCTCGAGCCACACCGAACAGACCAACCTGCCGGCGCCGCCCTCAGCGGTACAGCACCAGGCCGCAGTGCTGACAGCGCCGCTGCGGCGGGAAGCTGATGCTGCTGGCCGGCGTGTAGGCCTGCGGCGTCACCACCTGCACAAAGAAGAAGTCCTGGCAGCGCGGGCAACGCGACCGGTGCAGCCGGTGCTGCACGACCATCCCGACGAGGAACTGCCCGATCGGCAGCAGGATCAGCCACCACAGAGTCGTCCGCCGGATGGCCGCCATGACCGCGACCAGCACCGGGAAGAACGAGAAGAGGATGGCCAGATAGGCCCGCCGGCGGGTCCTGATGGCCGCAAGGCCCTGCGCTATCCGTTCCTGCTGAGTGTCCATCCTGCTGCACTTCCGAGAGGCTGTTCCCGCCGTGGCGGCCGACGGACCCACGCAGGCCCACGGCCGCCGAGGCTACGGTAACGGCCTGACCCGAGCCCTTCAAGGGCCGCGGGGTTGCGTCGCCGCCGCCAGGCAGTACAGTTCCGGCAATACGACGCTGTTCCGGCGCCTCGCGCCCCGGCCATTGCGGCCCGCCTCGCGGCGTGGCCGCGCCCATCAACGCAGACAGTTCTCCTGGTATGTCAACTCTCGTCTCCTCACCCACGGCGCTGGCCGCCATCACCCGTCGCGCCCGGCAGTGCGGCCTCGCCGCCATCGACACCGAGTTCGTCTGGACGCGGACCTACTACCCGGTGCTGGGCATCATCCAGATCGGCCTGCCCGACGGCGAGGTGCACCTCATCGATGCCCCGGCCCTGACCGACACCGCCCCCCTGGCCGAGCTGCTCGCGGCGCCCGACGTGGTCAAGATCCTCCACGACGCCTCCGGCGACCTGATCATCCTGCAGAGACTCTGCGGAGTGCAGCCGCGCGGCGTCTTCGACGCGCGCCTCGCGGCGGGCTTCTGCGGCCTCGGCGCGACGCTCTCCCTGGTGAAGCTGCTACAGGCACTGCTCGGCATCGAGCTGGCCAAGACCGAGTCGCGGACCGACTGGCTGGCACGGCCCCTGACGCCGGCGCAGGTCGAGTATGCCACCGACGACGTCCGGCACATGCCCGAGATGTACGCCTGCCTGAAGGCCCGCCTCCATGAGTATGGCAACGCCGCCTGGGCCGGCGAGGAGATGGGCGTCTACGACGACCCCGGCCTCTACACGGCCACCGCGCCGCGGGACGCCTACCGCGACGTCAAGGGCATGGGCCGGCTCACCTCGCGCCAGCTCAACCTCCTGCGGGAACTGACCGCCTGGCGCGAGCAGCGTGCCCGCGACAAGGACCGCCCGCGCGGCCGCATCCTGCGCGATGACCAGCTCATCGACCTGGCCCTGCGCCCGCCGGCCAGCCTCGACGCCATGCGCCAGGGCTGGTGGGGCCGCGTGCGTGAGTACCGCCGTGACGCCGAGGCCCTGTGGGCCTGCGTCGCCGCCGCGGAGCAGGTTCCCCCGGAACAGTGGCCGCGGCTGCCCCGCAATCCCCTGCCGAGCAAGGTCCTGAAGGACCGCGCCGATGCCGTCCTGGCCCTGGTCCGGCAGCACGCCGAAGCCCGCGGCATCGACCCGACGCTGGTCGCGCCGCGGCGCCACGCCAGCAGCCTCGTCCTGGCCGCGGCCCGCGGCAGGATCAACGGCCATCCCCTGCTCCAGGGCTGGCGCGGTGAGCTCCTGAGCGCCGCGCTGCAGCCCCTGCTGGCGTCGTGGCCGGCCGTTGCCGACACGCCGGCCCTCTTCGACGTCGGCGGCGCCGACAGCCTCGAGGGGGACACTGTCGGCACCGACGTCGCGGGCTGATTCCTGCCCCCGGTGCCCGCACGTGACCGGCCGCGGCGGCGACGCAGCGGCCCGGCCACCAGCACGATCACCTTCGCGGGGAGGGCCTCCATACGGTGAGTCGGCACCAGGTGCCCGCCTTACCGCACCGCGCCGGCAGCCTCACCCGGCCCTGCCGTCCACAGGTCATTCAGCATTCCCACGGCCGCGTTGACCAGGGCCTCGCCGGTCCCGATGGGGAGCTGGCTGTGGCCGCCCGACCAGAGCTGGTAGCCGCCGAGGGCGTAGGCGGCGCGGTCGGGTATGTAGCCAATCTCGCCGTTGACCAGTCCCAGGACGTGGGTGTGCCGGAACGGCGACCGGCGCCGTATGGCCAGGCCGAGACGGGCGAAGAGCTCCCCGGGCACACCGACGAAGGCGACGTCGCCAAGGCGGAAGGCGTGCAGGTGGGTGCGGCGCTCCTCGCCCGAATGACGGCGGAGCGCGGCGCGCTCCTCGCGGAAGACCGCCTCATGCCGCGCCGCGCTGGCACCGAGGTACTTCTCGGCATAGGCCCGGACCGCGGCCTCCTCGCGGTCGTCATCGGGGATGCGGGTGCTGTAGACGAACTCCCGTCGCAGCGCCTGCAACGGCGGCACCGCCAGCGGCCGGAGCTGCCCGAGGCCCTCCTCGACGGCCGCCACGACGCGGTGCACCCCCTCCGCCGCCGGCACACCGCTGCTCTCGTGCGTGCGGTTGTGGCTCGAGCCGAAGGCGCCGGGCAGGAAGATGCCGACACCGCCGTGGCGACGTTCCAGCTCCTGCGCCGCCAGACCCAGGAAGCCGGGCGAGTGCGCCCCCGGCGTCAGGGCGCCGATGTTGTGCACGTTGACGGCAAACAGCAGGCTGACCATGCGGCCGTCGGGCCGGCGCACCGCCAGGACCGGGATGTCCGGGTCGTAGGGCCCGGTCGGCCGGACCATGTCCTCCTTGTGGTAGCCATACCAGCCGACCATGCCATCCTTGAGCAGGATGCGGCTGTTGCGCCCGACGGTAGCCTCCTGGGTCTCGGCGTAGAGGACCTCGGCGCGGCAGTCCGCCGCAGCGCCGAGCCGGCCCACGGCCTCGCCGGCGGTGCGGGCCGCGGCGATCATGGCATCGCGCATGGCGTCACACCAGGCCTCGTCCGGACGACAGCCGAGGAAGTCCAGCGTGCTCGGCAGGTGGTGCGAATGCGTCGCACAGCACAGGACATTCTCAGGAGGCACGCCCGCGGCCGCGGCGGCCGCGGCGGTGACCTCGGCCAGGACGCGCGGCGGGATGATCAGCGCGTCGCAGGTGATCAGGCAGAGCCGCTGGCCGGCATCGAGGATCACCGCGCAGGCGCGCACCTCGCCCTCGTGTGCGATCGGCGTCGCCACAGGCACCGCCGCCGAGGCAGCCCGCAGACCCGCCACGGCCGGACGCGCCCCGCCCAACGCGAGTCCTGATGACATCGACATCGTCGCAGCCCTCCTTGACACTCACCCGCAACACCGCCGGGACGAGCGCCGGCTACGGCCCGGCGCGGCCCCGCCGCCACGGCAGCCAGGTCACCATCGCGCCAAGCAGGTCGCGCGAGCCGCGCGCGACCACCGGCGCCGTCCACGGCGCCGTCCGTGGACCTCCCGGGCGCCGGCAGCGCCCGGGGGAGCGGCACTCGGCTCGTGGCGCCCACCCCCGCCCCGCCGGCGCACGGCGCGCCGGATAGTGCAGCGCGAGAGATCACACCACGCCCCGATGTTACCGCCGCGCCCTCAACCTACTCGCCCGCCGGCTTCCGGGCCACTGTGCAACCCCGGCAAGCCGTGCTATGTTGCGGTTTTCGGCCTGGCTGTTTCAGGCCGTTGTGCCGTTGATGAAGGTGCCATGAGCGCTACACTGCAGGACCGCATCGCTGCCCTGGCCGGCCCGGAGAACTGGGAACGCGGTCAGCGTCTCTACCGCGACCGGAGCATCCTCGATGCCAAGGTCTCCGGCCGTGGCCTGGAGGCCCGTCTGGCCAACGACAGTGGCTTCGTGCTGGTGACGCTGTCGTTCCGTCAGCGTCGCCTGACCAGCCGCTGCACCTGCCCCAACCACGCCGGGCTGTGCGAGCATGCGACGGCCTGCCTGCTGATGCTCGCCGACGAGAACCCCGAGCTGATCGCCTTCCTGAGGCCCACGGCAGCCAGCCCGGCACCCGCGGTCGCAGCGCCGGAACCCACCGCCGTCGACGAGCCAGCGCAGGCGGCAAGCCGACTCCGTAACCCCGTCCTGACCATGGACGCCCTGCGGCATCTCCTGCAGCAGGAACCCCCCGGCTGCTCACTGAGCCTCCATACCGACGGCAACATCGGTACCATGGAGAGCCAGTGGAACCGCCTGACCCTCACCGCCCGGCTGCACCGCGGCGAGGCCAGCTATGCCCAGGGCAACATCCGCCGCCTGATCGAGACCGGCCGCGGCGCCGGCGCCATGACCCTCGACGACTTCGCGCCCCAGGAACAGCAGATCATGCGCTTCCTGGTCAGCCATGCCGAGTTCGGGACGACCTCCATTCAGGTCACGGCCCATGTCCTGGCCGACCTCTTCCACGCCCTCGGGGGCTTCGCCGCTTTCTTCGTCGGCGAGGACCGCCTGCAGGTGCACTCCGAACGCATCGAGACCGTCCTCGAAGTCGAGGATCACGAGCGCAACCCGCGCCTGCGCCCGCGTCTCCTCCTCCCCGGCCATGGGCACCTGCCGCCCGGCCGGCCGACCTACATCGCCGGCCGCGCCGGCTACTGGATCGGCTTCGGCCTGGAGTACTGGTGGCTGCCAGGGTTCTTCCCTGATGCCTGGCTGCAGCTCTTCATCAAGGCCCGCGCCGTCGAACTCGAGCCGGCAGAGCTGGCACGCCTCCACGACCTCTGCAGCGTCCAGCGCATCCAGTCGCGGCTGACACCCGCCAACCAGGCCGGCGAACTGGCGGCCCGACAAGGGCGCTGCCGGCCGGTCCTCACCCTCGACTGGGATCGCCGCGGCATCCAGGCCCGACAGGAGTTCAGCTACGGCGGACGACGCGTCGGCAGCGGCGGCCCGGTCGTCATCTGGGGCAATAACCGTTTTCTCTACCGCGACCACGCCTCGGAAGCACACTACACACAACGCCTCCGCGCCCTCGGCTTCCAGCGCGTCACCGGCCGGCGCGACCAGTACGTCCTGAACAACCCCGAGGCCATGTGGGAGTTCGTCAAACGGCACCTGCCGCACCTCGAGGGCGAGTGGGACCTGTACTGGACACCGCGCTTCAGCGCCCGCCAGCAGGCCGCCGATGACCTTCGCCTGGTGGTCCGCGCCGGCCCGCAGGGCGACTCGTGGTTCGAGACCCGCACCGAGGCCTTCGACGGCAGCGGCCGCGCCGTGCCATGGGACGACCTCGTCGGGGCCGTCCGCGAGGGCCGCGGCCTGCTGACCCTCGCCGACGGCACCCTGGTGCGCCTGCCGGCCGAGGTCCTGCGCGTCCTGGATATCTTCCTGCGCCGCGGCCGCAGCAGTGACGCCGGCAAGACCTTCCGCTTCAGCCTGCACGACTCGATCCCGCTGGCCGATCCTCTGGCGCCGTTCTGGGAGGGCGGCGAGGCGGCCTGGCAGCGCCTGCGTCAGCGCCTCTCCGACCCGACGGCGGTAGCGCAGCGGCCGGTGCCGGCGCGGCTCTGGGAGCGGTTGCGGCCGTATCAGCGCGAGGGCGTGCGCTGGCTGCAGCTCCTCGAGGAGTGCGGCTTCCACGGCATTCTCGCCGACGAGATGGGCCTCGGCAAGACGGTCCAGGCCCTGACCGCGGTGGCGGCGCGGGCCATGCTCGGCGACCACGCCCCCTCTCTGGTGGTCTGCCCGACCAGCCTGGTCGAGAACTGGCTGGTGGAGGCCGCGCGCTTCACGCCCGAGCTGCGCTGCGCGGCCATCCGCGGCAGCGACCGGCGCCAGGTCATCGAGAACCTCCGCGACTACGACCTGGTGGTCACCTCCTACGCCCTCCTGCGCCGCGATATCGCCGACTACGCCGGCTGCCGCTTCGACTACCTCATCCTCGACGAAGCCCAGCACATCAAGAACCCGAGCACGGCCAACGCCCGCACCTGTAAGGAACTGGAGGCATCGCAGCGCCTGATCCTCACCGGCACGCCCCTGGAGAACTCCCTGGCCGAGGTCTGGTCGCTCTTCGATTTCCTCCTGCCCGGCTACCTCGGCAGCCACCGCGATTTCCGCCAGACCTACGAGCTGCGCGCCGCCGCCGGCGATGCCGTGCATACCGCCGCCGAGCTGGCGCCGCTCCTGCATCCCTTCCTGCTGCGGCGGACCAAGCGCGATGTCTGCGCCGAGCTGCCGCCGAAGATCGAGCAGGTCCTCTACTGCGAGATCGTCGACGA
>JAAYZO010000365.1 GCA_012514865.1 Lentisphaerota bacterium
CCGGTGGAGTTCCTCGTGGTGCCGCGGCTGCTGGCGATGACGCTGATGATGCCGGTGCTCTGTCTCTTTGCCGATGTCATGGGCGTCCTGGGCGGCGGCCTGGTCGGGGTCGGCCTGATGGGCATCAACCTGACGCAGTACTGGAACGAGACCGTCAAGGCCGTGGGTCTGAACGACCTGGCTGTGGGGCTGTTCATGAGTCTGGTCTTCGGGGTGCTGGTGGCGTTGGCGGGGTGCCGTCGCGGCCTGCAGTGCGGCCGCAGCAGTGCCGACGTCGGCCAGGCCGCCACCAGCGCCGTGGTCACCGGGATTGTCTGGATCGTCGTGGCCACGGCCGTCATTACGGTCCTCTGCGATGTCATCGGAGTCTAGAGGAGATGCCGCGCGTGTCTGCCGCCGTGTCCAGCGCCGATCTGCCGCACCTCGCCGTGGAGGGCCTGAGCCTCTCCTACGGCGAGCGCGTGTTGCTGCAGGACCTGACCTTCGCGATCGCGCCCGGCGAGACCTTCATCATCATGGGCGGCAGCGGCTGTGGCAAGAGCACCCTGCTGCGCCATCTCATCGGCCTGCGTCCGCCGTCGGCGGGCCGGGTTCTGCACCGCGGCACGGACTTCTGGGCGGCGAGTCTGTCTGAGCGCGACGCGATCATGCGTCACTGCGGTGTGCTGTATCAGAGCGGCGGGCTGTGGTCGTCGATGACGCTGGCCGAGAATGTCGCGTTGCCGCTGCAGGAGTACACGCCGCTCGCTCCGGGCGAGATTCGCGAGCTGGTTTCGGCGAAGCTGGCGCTGGTGGGCCTGGCGGGCTTTGAGGACTTCCTCCCGGCCGAGCTGAGCGGCGGCATGCAGAAGCGCGCCGGTCTGGCGCGGGCCATGGCCCTCGATCCGGACCTGCTCTTCTTCGACGAGCCCTCGGCCGGCCTCGACCCGATCAGCGCCCGGCGTCTCGACGACCTGATCCTGGAGCTGCGCGACAGCCTGGGCACCACGATTGTCGTGGTCACGCATGACCTCGACAGCATCTTCGCCATCGGCACCGACTCGGTATTCCTCGACGCCGAACGGCGCACCGCCATCGCCGGCGGGCCGCCGCGGCGGCTCCTCGAGACCAGCAGCGACCCGACGGTGCGCAGCTTCCTGACGCGCGGCGGCGCCGGTGCGGCCGCGGCAGCACCTCCCAAGGAAGGCACGAGGCCATGAAGGGCAGACGTCACGCACGATGGGTCGGTGGCTTCGTGGTGGCCGGGCTGGTTCTGGCCGTCGGCGCCGTGCTCAGCCTCGGCGGCGGGCGCATCTTTCGCGACCGGGTGCGCTACGTGATGTTCTTCAGCGGCGCCGTCAACGGCCTGCAGGAGGGTGCGCCGGTGACCTTTCGCGGGGTGAAGGTGGGCACGGTCACGGCTCTGGCCGTGGCCGTCGGCGACGACAACCAGCCGCGCATCCCGGTGTACATCGAGCTGGATGCCGAGAGCTTCCGCGGCACGGGTTCGCGCTGGTCGCGGGCCGACCTGCATCAGCGTCTCGAGGCCCTGGTTGAGGAGGGCCTGCGGGCGCAGTTGCAGGTGCAGAGCATTCTCACCGGCCTGCTCATGGTGCAGCTCGACTTCTTTCCGGACGAACCGCCGCGGCTGGTCGGCGGCGACCTGAGTGTCCCCGAACTGCCGACGCGTCAGTCGGGCCTGCAGCGCCTGACCGAGTCGGTCGACCAGATTCAGCTCGACCAGATGGCCAAGCGCGCCCTGGCGGCGCTCGAGGGCATCGACCGGCTGGTCAACTCCGAGCAGCTCCAGGAGGGCCTGGCCGATTCGGCGGCGACCTTGCGGGATCTCCGGCAGGTGGTGGCCGAGCTGCGGCGGCGGACGGGCCCGGTCGGCGACGAAATCGGGCGTACCACCGCCTCGCTGCGTGAGCTCATTGAGCTGTTGAACGACCGTGTCGAGCCGCTGCTCGGCCAGCTCGAGAGCACCACCCAGGAGACGCACCGTCTCATGACCAACGTCAATGCCGCGGTGGACCGCCTGACGCCGAAGGTCGAGGCCGGCGTGGAGACGACCACGCGGCTGCTCGAGGAGAGCGGCCGGCAGTTCGATCTCGAGAAGGGCCCCGCCGCCGAGCTCTTGCGGAACCTGACCCGCGCCAGCGCCAGCGCCGAGCGGTCGCTGGAGCAGGCGCAGCAGACCCTGCAGCGCCTGGAGCAGTCGGCCGGGCCGGGCTCGCCCCTGGAGAGCGAGGCCACGGCCCTGCTGGGTGACCTGCGCGAAACGACGCGGTCACTGCGGCAGCTCGCCGACTACCTGCAGCGGCACCCCGAGGCGCTCCTGCGCGGCCGGGGTCCATCGGGAAAGGACGACTGATGATGCAGCGACGACTCGCGATGGCGCTGCTGGCGGCGGCCGGCAGCCTGGCCCTGATGACCGGATGCCTGCGCCGCGCCGAGGTTCGGCACTACGCCCTGCGGCCGCTGGCAGCGCCGATGGTGCCGTCGCCGGCGGCGGTCCCGAGCGACGGCGCCCTGCCGGCGGCCCCGCCGCCGGCCGCCTCGGTGCCGGCCGCGCTCGGGCTGTCGCCCCTGCGACTGCCCTTGCACCTGCGCCAGACCGCCATGGTGCAGCGGGCGGACGCGCATCGGCTGGTCTACCACGACAACGACCTCTGGGCCGACAGCCCTGAGGAGGCGATCGGCGAGGTCCTGCGCGAGAATCTCGTTCGTCTCGGCGCGGCCTCGGCGGTGTGGCGCCACCCGTGGCGTGCCGGCTCGGCGCCGCCGCGGCGCCTGGCCATCGAGATCACGGCCTTCGAGCTGTGCGGCCCGCAGGAGGCCATCCTGGAGGCACGCTGGGAGCTTCGTGACGACCGCGATGCTGTCCTGCACCGCGCCGGGGCCGCCTACCGTGAGCCCGCGGCGGACGGCCTTGGCACGCTGGCCGAGGCCCAGAGCCGGGCCCTGCTGCGGCTGTCGCAGGACATCGCCGCGGCGCTGTCGGCGCCGTGACGGATCGCCGAGCGGCCCCCGGGCCACCCCAGGGCTGTTTGAGAGTCCGGCTCTGGCACCCCTTCAGCGCCCGCGGGGCGCTTGCCGGCCCCGATCATGTCACCATGGAAATCGCGGTCGATTTCCACAGGAGGGTGCGTGGTGTGTGGGTTCGCGTTTCCGGGGGTCGTGCTCTCGCGCGACCCCCGGCTACGATCTGGCGCCCCTCCAGGGTGGCCAGTTGAGCGCTGGCGCGATCTGCGAACGGCCTTGGGGCCTCCCCAGGGGTGTGTCGGCGGGGCCGCCGCCGCGGCGGTATAGTGGCGCCATGCAACCTCTGCGTGTTCATTGTCGCGCGCGTCCCGCGTCCCGGGCTGTCCGGGCCATCCTGATCGGCGTCGTGGTGGGGGCTCTGCGCGGCATGGCCTGCTCGACGCCGGTCTTCCAGTACGCCTTGGAGAACTGGTCGGCCGACTCCTACGAGCTGGTGGTGGCGGTCAATGGCCTTGCCGAGGACGAGGTTCGCGCCACGGCCGAGGCGGTCCTCGGCGGGGCTGACGGCGGCACGGTCAACGCCCGTCTGCGGCTGCGGCAGGACGCCGCGCTGCCGGCGGGCGCCGGGCGTCTCGAGGTCCGTCTCCCGCACCATCCATCGACGGCGGCGCCCCTCTGGTCGGCGCCGTGGTCGCCGGAGGCCCTGCGGCAGGCCGTCGAGTCGGCGGTGCGAGTGGCCCTGGCCGAGGCCTTACTGCGGCCGGGCACGATCGCCTTTCTCTTCCTGCCTTCGGGGCGGGCCGAGGCTGACGCCCAGGCGCGGGCGCGACTGCAGGAGGCCCTCGACGAGCTGGCCCGGACCCTGGTGCCGTCGGTCGCCGCCGACACGGCCGTCGACGACGCCGCGGCGGCGGCGCCGTCCGAGCCGCCGCGGGTGCGCTTCAGGGTGATCGAGGTCCCGATCGCGGATTCGTCCGAGGCCTTCCTGCGGCAGCTCCTCCTGGCCACGGAGCCGGATCTGCGTGATCTCAAGGAGCCCATGGCCTTCCCCGTCTTCGGCCGCGGCCGGGTGCTCTACGCCATTGCCGGGCAGGGCATCAACCGCGAGGTCTTAACCGAGAGCTGCGTCTTCCTCACGGGCGCCTGTTCGTGCCTGGTGAAGGCCCAGAATCCGGGTGTCGACCTGCTGATGCGGGGTCGTTGGGAGCCGTCCGGCGGTCCGGCGGCCTGGGCGGTCACCGAGCTGCCGCCGCTGAGTCTGCCGGAGGTCCTCGCCCCGTCGGCGGCGCCGGTGGCGGCGGAGGTTTCGGCCGCGGCCGGTGCCGTGGCGGTCGACGCCGGGGCGGGTGCGGCCGGCGTGGGCGCGGCGCATCAGGCGGCGGCCGAGACGGCGCCGGTGGTGCCGGCGCCGGTGATGGTCGATCGGCGCGAGCGCCTGGCCCTCGAGGGAGCGTCGGGGCGGCTGCGCCGGCGCGTCCTGCTGATTGCCGGGGCGGCGCTGGTCGTGGTGGTGGCAGGGAGCCTGGCGATCCTGCGTCGGCGCGCGCTCGTATGAAACGTCGCGTCGTTGCGTGCGTCGTTTTGTCGCAGGCCTTCAGCCTGCGATGCGTAACATCCGATTTCCCAGGGCGTTGCCCTGGGCTGATGAATGATGCCCTTTCAGGGCGCCAGAACGGCGGGCCGCAGGGAGGCCCCGCAAGCGATGTTTCGCTATGCCATACCTGGCGTTCCGCGCCGATGGCCCCGCCGTAGGGCGGCTTCTCTCTATCCCAAGGGGATTGCGTCCCCCAGCCCGGGGTTGCGGCGTAGCCGCTGCCCCGGGTCCCGATCCCATCCCGCCCATCCAACCCCAAGGGGGGTTGCGTCGTGATGCTGACGTGCCGGCCCCTGCAATCCGACCGACGCAACCCCTCGTTGGGGTTGGGGGCCATGGCCATGGGCCACCCCAGGGTAGTGGAGGTACGGCAACCCTGGGCTGTCGGACGCAGCCCCTTTGGGGCACGGGAAGGCAGTCCCCGCAGAGCACCGGCTTCAGCCGGACGCTTGCCGCGGTGCCTTCAGGCCGCGGCGGCAGCCGAGGTTGCGCCGGGCTGAAGCCACGGCGCACGCCTCCAAGTGAACGCGGTACTCTGACCCGGACGGTGTACCTCCACGACATCGCGAGGCTTCACACAAGGGGGGATCCGGCGCGGCGCGAGGCGCATCGACACCTGCGCCGCGGTGGACTGCGGCGCAGGTGGATTGTGGGCGAAGCATCCGCGCTTCGCGACCCATCCAGGTCAGGCGTCGGCCTCGATGCCGAAGGGCTTGAGGCCGTCGTGGATGGCCCGGAAGCCCTGGCCGAGGAGGCCGACGTCGCTCCCTATATTAAGGAAGTGGAAGCCCTCGTCGAGGAGTGCGGGGACCGTCGCCAGGGAGGCGACGGTGCCGGCGAAGCGTCCGTGCTTCCGGCAGGCCTCGGCCAGGCGTCGGCGGGCGCGGACGACCTCGGGGTGGTCGTACTGGCCCGGCACGCCGAGGCCATGGCTGAAGTCGCCCGGTCCGAAGAAGAGCATGTCGATGCCCTCGACCGCGGCGATGTCGTCGAGCTGCTCCATGGGCTCCGGGTCCTCGATCTGGCAGATGACGAAGCGCTCGCGGTTGGCCGCGGCCATGTACTCGGCCGGCGGCACCAGGCAGAACGAGCCGTCGGTGTTGCCGCCGTCGACCGGCCGTCGGCCGACGGGATGGAAGCGCGTCATGCGCACGACCTGACGCGCTTCCTCGACACTCATCAGATGCGGCACCATGATCCCCGTGGCATTCGCCTCCAGCGGCCGGATGTAGTCCGAGTAGCTGCCCCTGGCGACGCGCACCAGCGAGTCCATGCCGTGCAGGCTGGCGGCGCGGATCTGGTTGTCGATGGTCAGCCAGTCGGCGGGGATGTGCTCCATGCACAGCCAGACGCAGTCGAAGCCGACCATGCCGATGAGCTCGACCAGGCGCGGATCGCCGAAGTTGGTCTTGGTCGAGAAGGCCGGCTTGCCGGCGCGCAGCTTGCGCAGAATCCGGCTGGGACGCATACCTATCGCTGCCATGGTCACGCCTCCGAGGGTTTTCCCGCCGACAGGCCCGGGCTGGCTCAGACGCCGCTGAAGGCGCTGAAGCCGCCGTCGATGGCCACCACGGTGCCGGTGACGAAGCCGGCGCCGGCGTCGCTGCACAGCCAGAGCAGGGCGCCGTTGAGGTCCTCGGGGGCGCCGTAGCGGCCCATCGGGGTGTGCGCCATGATCGTCTTGCCGCGCGGCGTCATCGCGCCGTCGGCGGTGGTCAGCAGGCCGCGGTTCTGGTCGGTGAGGAAGAACCCGGGGGCGATGGCGTTGACGCGGATGCCGACCTCGCTCATGTGCACGGCCAGCCACTGGGTGAAGTTGCTGACGGCGGCCTTGGCGGCGCTGTAGGCCGGGATCTTGGTCAGGGGCTTGAAGGCATTCATGCTTGAGATGTTCACCACCACGCCCTTGCCGGCGCGCGCCATGTCGCGGGTGAAGACCTGGGTCGGCAGGAGGGTGCCGAGGAAGTTCAGGCCGAAGACGAACTCGATGCCCTTGGGGTCGAGGTCGTAGAAGGACTTGAAGCCCTCCTGGGTGCTGTCGAGGTCAGCCTGAGCCAGGCGTTCCTTGGAGGTGGTGCCGAGGGGGTGGTTGCCGCCGGCGCCGTTGATGAGGATATCGCAGGGGCCGAAGGCGGCGCGGACGGTCTCGCAGGCCGCCTGCAGGCTGGCGCGGTCGAGGACATTGCAGGCCACGCCGATGGCGGTGAAACCGGCCGCCTTGATCTGATCGGCGACCTTGTCGGCGGCCTCCTTGCGCAGGTCGAGGATGGCGACCTTCGCACCGCATTCGGCCAGGGCCATGGCCATGCTGCCGCAGAGGATGCCCCCGCCGCCCGTCACCACCGCCGTCTTGCCCGCGAGATCCACCTTGAACGGTACTGCCATGATTCTGTCCTCCGTTGTCAGCCAGCAGCGGTGGCGCCGCCGATGGATGGTTGATGGTCGGGCCTAATATCGCCCGCCGTCGGCAAAAGCCAACGCCGCGGCAGTCGGCGGGAGAGGGGGGAAGCGGAGCTGGGGAGGGGCCGAGAGATCCGACGGATCCGACCGATCGGCGGAGGCTTTCGCATCCCCCGACCCTCGCCCCTCGGGCCCCGGGGAGCGCCGAGCGTCGGCTCGGCCTTTTCCCGGGCGCCGCGGGCGTCGCCCGGGAGGTCCGCGGACGGCGCCGTGGACCTCCTTGCCGCGGCGGATGGCGCCACGGGCCGAGGGGCGTTTTCAGGGCCTTGTCAGGTCGACAGGCGTACCACCAGCACCGAGCACTCGGCGGTGACCGCGACCTCTTCGGCGACACTGCCGAGGAGGACGTGCTGGAGGCCGGTTCGGCCGGCGGTGCCGATGACGAGCAGGTCGGCGTCGAGGTCCCGTGCGACCTCGACCAGGCAGCTCCCGGCCGGTCCCCAGCAGACCTTGCCGGTGCCGGTGGCGTCAAAGCGCTTGAGGGCGTCGGCCAACTGCCGTTCGGCGGCGGCCTCGACCTCGGCAGAGCGTTCCGGGGGCATGGCCAGCTCGACCATGGCGGGCTCCGTGATGCCGATGGAGGTGTAGTAGAGGCAGGCCGGCTGGACGTCGACGCAGTGGACGATGGTCAGGCGGGCCTGGCGGCTGCGGGCCTCCTCGACGGCCATGGCCACCGCCGGCAGGGCCGGGTCGGAGAAGTCGGTGCCGACGACGACCTGGCCGCTGCGGCTCTGCGGTCGCGCGATCAGTACCGGGCAGTGAGCGTAGCGCAGGACCTTCTGCGCGACACTCCCCAGGGGCCGACGCTTCTCGGCGCGGCCGTGGCTGCCGACGACCAGCAGGTCGGCCTCCCAGGCTTCGGCGCGTTTGATGATGCCGGCGTAGGGCTCGCCCTCGTCGATGACGACCTCGAAGGCCTCGGGCGCCAGGCCGGTCACGGCGGTGACGCGCTCGGTTACCGCCTCGAGGAGCTGCTCGCGGAGCTGCGGGAAGCTCAGGCCATCGATGAGGGTCCAGGCGGGGAAGAGCGGGTTGACGGGGCGGGGTTCCGGGACGACATGGCAGACCATCAGGAGGGCTCCGGCGCTCTGGGCCCGCTCGTGGGCCTGTCGCAGGGCCTCGTCGGCTGCCGGGCTCATATCGGTGGCCACCAGCACGCGTTGGGGTTTCATGAGTCTTCCTCCCTTGAGTTGCCGTCCGTCGTCTCCGTGGCGTGGTGTCTCGATCGTCTCCGTCCCTGCTGTTTCCGGGTCCTGGCCTGTCGGTATTGCCGTGCCTGCCTCGGGTTGAGGTCGTCTGCCGGCTCAAGGGATATCGACAGCGCCGGGGGCCTGCTCGTTCCATGGTGGGCGCACTCCCAGGAAACTTCTCGCCATTGCGGGCGTCGTGGCGGGGGCGTCTTCAGGGAGTACGGTACCCCTTCAGAGAGCCCGGCGCCCGGCGTCTTCAGGAGGGCCGGCACGGCCGGCGACGGCGGCCGCAGAACGAGTTCAGCGATGGCTCGCGGTGGGCGGCGCCATCGTTTCAAGGAGAGCAGGACGACGTCATGAACGCGAAAGGCACTCTCATGATCGCGGCCATCACCGCCGCCGGCGCCGTCGCGGCGTTGCCGGCGCAGGACCAGGAGCTTCTGGACCGCTACAGCATCAAGGAGGTCCGCGCCCTCGCCATCGAGACGGCGCTGGTCAGCGGCGGTGCAGCGCGGGCTGCGATTGTGGCGCCGTCGGTGGCGCCGTGGTCGGCGGCGGCGCTGCGTCTGCAGGGCGGCCTGCGCGAGGTCACTGGCGTCGAGGTGCCGGTGCTGGCGGCCGAGGCCCTTCCGGCCGCGGCCTGGGAGAGCGGCAATCTGGTGGTCATCGGGAATCTGCAGGCCTCGGCGCCCTACGCGCGGCTGTATGGGAACTTCTTCGTCTGTGCCGACGCGGGCTACACCGGCACGGCCGGCTACGAGGTGCGGTCGGTCCACGAGCCCTTCCACAGCGGCCGGAACCTGATTGCGGTCGGTGCCCAGGCCGAGGCCGGCCTGACGGCGGGGATCGACCGCCTCCTGGCGCTGTGCCGTCAGCACGGCCGCGCCGGCGAGCTGGTCCTGCCGCGGCTTCTGGAGCTCGACCGGCGCGCCGAGGGCGCCCGGTCGCCGGTGCCGAAACGCCTCGACGAGGCCGGCATCCGTGCCGGCCAGGAGGCCTACGAGGCCATCTACGCGCGCGTCGGCACCGAGCGCGCCGCGGCGCATCGCGTCGCCGACGACGCCATGGCGTACCACCGCACCGGCGACGAGGGCTACTTCCAGAACTGCCGGTACGGCCTCCTCCGGCATATGCGGCACTACGCCGAGAGCGAGTACATCAACAGCGAGGGCCTCGGGCGCTACGACCGCGAGTTCCGTGACAGTTGGACCTGGGCCTTCGTGGTCGCCTGGGACCTCCTCGAGGAGCACCCATCCTGGACGCCGGCGGAGCGCCTGCAGATCACCAACCACGTCCTGCGCTGCATCCTGGAGTGCAATGTCTACCAGGGCTGGACGAGCCCGGAACGCATCGCCGAGTGGCGCGCCTTCAACAGCACCACGCATAACCACCACACCTGGCCCGGTCTGGCGAATCTCTTCGGCGGGTGGTACTTCCAGCGGCACTACCGGCATCCCCTGGCGGCCGACTGGCTGGCCATCGCCGAGGGCATGTTCCGCGGTTGCCGCAACAGCTCCAAGCCTTGGGAGGACAGCGCCGGCTACCAGTGGATCCCGATGTGCCACGTCATGACCTACTCGCACGCTGCCGGCGATCCGACCTACAGCCGCGACGGCCACGCCGCCGAGACCGGCAAGGTCGCCCTGATGTGCCTGGACAACTTCGGCCACGAGCCCGGCTTCGGCGATACCGGCGCCTTCACCGGCGGGTCGCGCTTCTCGAATGTCCTCAGTGCCCTCGGCTATGCCACTGGCGACGGGCGTTACCGCTGGGCGCTGGAGCGCCATGGCAAGCCCTTCCGGGGTGAACTTCACGAGCCCTGGTACACCGATGTCCCGGCGGCGCCTCCGGACGACCTGCTTGGCGTGGCGGTGTCGTACCTGCCGCGGCCGCACTACGACCTCAACGGCCTCAACCCGCAGTACTTCCCCACCGCGAACGTCCCCTTCGAGGAGGCCTTTGACAAGATGACCCTGCGCGCCGGCTGGGAGCCCGAGGACGACTACCTCCTTCTCGACGGCTACTCGGGCGGCTCGCATGGCCACGAGGACTGCAACGCCATCATCAGCTACTCGGGCGCCGGCGCCCACTGGCTGGTCGATGGCGAGTACATTCGCCTGACGCCGAAGTACCACTGCATGGTGACCGTCATACGCGACGGCGTCGCGCAGCGCAACCCGGCCATGGCCCGCCTCGACGACGCGGTGTGGTTCGGCGACGGCGCCATCTGCCGGACGACGATACCCGACTACAACGGCGTGCGCTGGACGCGTCACCTCTTCTGGCAGCCGAATGGCTTCACCGCGGTGCTCGACGAGCTGGTGGCCCTGGAGCCCGGCGAGTACAGCCTGCGCTGCTGCTGGCGGACCTACGGCGAGCCGGAGCTGGAGGGCGGCGCCCTGACCCTCAGCCAGGACCAGGCGCGCTTCACGCTGGAGAATCTCACCGGCGAGGCGCCCGAGGTGGTGTTCCAGAAGAACGTCGGCAACTGGCCCGTGCAGCATCTCTACCAGCGCCGCAGCCAGCGCCTCGCCGCCGGCGAGCGCGTGGTGTCTGCGAATGTCTTCGCTGCCTGGCGCGATGGCACGCGGCCGTTCGCGGCCCGTCTGGTCGGCGCTGACCGGGTCGAGGTGACCTCGGGTGGTGAGCGTGTGGTGCTGGGCCTGGGCGACCTCGCGGCGCCGGGGGTGCGTGCCAGCGCGGCGGCCTGGATGCTGCGCGCCGGCGACCTGCGTCTGGCCGCGGCCACGCGTCTGGCCCAGGATGGCCAGGCGGACTGGGCCGCCGCGGCGGCGGGGGCTCTGCGCGTCAGTGCTCGCGCCCGCCAGGCCGGCGTGGCGCAGCCGACGCCGGTCGCGGGTCAGCGGCCGCTGACGGTCGTTCCGGCGGCTGCTGATGCGGCGGGGACGCCCTTCGCCGGGGCGCTCGAGGCCCTCGCGGCCGCGCCGGCAGCCGATGCGCGGGCGGGCTCATCCGGGGCGGCGCCGGCAGTACCGCCGACGGCGCCCGCGTGGTCGTTCCGCGAGTTCCCGCGGGCGGCGGTGCCCCTGCGGCCGGTGCGGGTGAGCGCCGAGCCGCAGCCGCGCCAGGGCGACGTCGCGGTGCAGCGCCTCAACGACGGCCGCTACACGAACTCGGGCGTGTCCTGCGCGTTCCCGGTCGGCGCCACGGCCACGATCGAGCTGGAACTGGCCGGTGCCCAGGTCGTCCGCGAGGTCCGCCTGCGGGCCTGGGAGATGAACGCCATCTGGCACACCCGCGACCGCGCCCTCTTCGCGCGTGCCGCCGACGGCGCCGACTGGCAGCCGGTGCCCGGCACCTTCGCGGTGGTCGGCACTGAGCGCTGGGGCGGCAATGTCAACACCATCTACAGCCTGGCCGTGAATCGGCCGGCGCAGGCCCTGCGCGTGGTCATCACGCCGGCCACGCCCGAGGCCGCGGTCTACCTGGCCGAGGTCGAGGTGATCGGCCAGGAGATGGGCCGCCCGCCGGAGCTGACCGCGGTGGTGTCCGCCGATCTCGATGGCGACGGCCAGCCCGCGGTGGTGGTCGGCACCGCCGCCGGCGACCTGGTGGCCCTGGGCGCCGACGGCACGGAGCGCTGGCGTCTCAGCCTCGGCGGACGCATCACGGCCCTGGCGGCCGGCGACCTCGAGGGCAAGGGCCGGGAGGCGGTCGTCTATGGCAGCGCACCGGACCGCCTCGGCGTCGTCAGCGCCGATGGCAAGAAGCTCCGCGAGATCGCCATACCCGCCTACCGCGGCATCGCCGCCGAGCCGCAGAACCTGACCCTCGCCGACCTCGATGGCAAGGGCCAGCCGGCCATCGTGGTCGGCGTCCGCAGTTGGCAGTACCTGGCCTACACGCCCGACCTTGCGGAGATCTGGTCGCACGTGATCTACGCGCACTCCGCCACCGTCGCCGCCGTGGCCGACCTCGATGGCGATGGCCGCCGTGAGACCATCGCCGGCAATGCCTACTACCGCCTCAATATCATCGACGCCGATGGC
>JAAYZO010000366.1 GCA_012514865.1 Lentisphaerota bacterium
ACGGATACGCACGCCGCTCCATACATAGAAGCAAGGAAGGACCTGACCATGATCCGCATCGGCATGATTCTCCTCGGCCTGGCTGCCTGGGCCGCCGTTCCGGCCGCCACTGCCGCCGAGACCCTCCTGCACGCCGGCGAGAGCCTCGACGGCGTGGCCCTCGTCGACAGCCGCAGCCTGCCCGACGCCCGCCTGGAGGTCAACACCGACCCGCGCTTCATCAGCGAGGGCAAGGGCAGCCTGCACCTGCGCGCCACCACGCGTCCCGACACCAACATCACCTACCTCAGCGCCGACATCCCCATCCCCGCCACCGACTTCTCCGAGGCCATACTCGAGCTCGACGCCTGGTCGGCGGCACCCGAGTCGACGCGCGCCTTCTACGTGCGCGGCTATGACGCAGCCGGCCGCTGCGCTCTGAGCTGGATGACCTGGAGTGCGTCCCTCGCCACCGACGTCACACGCATCCAGCTCGTCCCCGAGACGCGCTTCGGCATCATGAAATGGGAGCCCTATGAGCTGAAGGGCGGCGACCGCACGGCCGTCACCCGGTTGCGGGTCTACATCGGCGCCCAGGGCGGTGAGAAGGTCATGGACCTGTATCTCGACCGCATCGCGGTGCGGCCGCTGGACGCCGAGGCCTTCGCGAGCGGCCTGGTCCCGGACCGCCGGCGTTTCACCGACCACGGGGTTGGCGCAGCCGCGGCCGAGCTGCGCAGCGTGGCGGCCTTCAAGGGCCCTGACGGGCGGCCGTACGTCCTCAGCACGATCTCGGATCAGGGCCCGCGCGGCTCGGTGCTGGTCACCGACGTCGAGGCCGGCCAGACACACCAGGTGTTCTGCCCCCCCGCGATCGCCCAGGTCGATGTCTTCGGCTCCCTCGTCTCCTCGCGCGGGCGCTTCTACTACACCCAGGGGCCATACCTCCTCGAACTCGACCCGTCGACGCGCGCCTGGCTGTTCACCGGCCGCCCGGTACCGGATACCAGCGTCTACCTCTGCTTCACCGAAGGGCCGGACGGCACCATCTGGTTCGGCGGCGTCTACAAGACCCAGCTCGCTTCGTATAACCCCGACACCCAGGAGCTGCGTGACCACGGCCGCCTCGACCCCGAAGAGAAGTACGTCTCCTTCCTCGCCGTCGACCGCACCGGCTGGCTCTACGGCGGCATCGGCACGGCGCGCTGCAACATCGTCGCCTACAACCCGACCACCGGCGAACGGCGATCGCTCCTGCCCGAGGAGGACCGCATCCTCGGCACCGCCATCGTCTACCCAGCCACCGACGGCACCGTCTACGGCGCCGCCAACAGCAAGCGCTGGCGCCTGTTCGAGGGCCGCATCGAGGCCATGGGCGCGGACGAGAAGCGGCCCGAACTGGCTGACGTCAAGGCCATCCGCTACGGCTCCAAACTCTACGACCTCCCGGACGGCCGCCGCGTGAAGCGCTACGACCTCGACGCCGGCCAGATCGAGATCGCCGCCAAGGACGCCGCCCCGGCCGCCAACCTCGCCTTCACCTACGCCACCGAGGGCGCCAACATCACCAGCCTCGGCGCCGGACCGGATGGCATCGTCTACGGCTCGACCTCGCACCCGATGCACTTCCTGTCCTACGACTCGGCCGACGGCACCGTCAAGGACTTCGGGCCGATCCCGAGCATCGGCGGCGGCAACTTCTGCGCCATCGCCGCCAGCGAACGCCTCGTCTTCGGCGCCCAGTACGCCGCCGGGCAGCTTTGGGCCTTCGACCCGGCCAAGCCCTGGGCCGTCGAGGGCAAGCCGTTCACCATCGGCGTCGCCGCGCGCGACCTCGCCGACCGCGGCACGGTCACCCCGGGACACCTGACCTACCTCGACGGCCATGACGTCGTCTTCATCCACGGCGACAACTGGAGCGCCGAGGCCGCCTTCCCCCTGGAGGTCGCCGGCGACCAGACCGCGCCCCACTACGTCTACGTGCAGACCTTCCGCCACACCAACTACAGCAGCGTCCAGCTCTTCCTCGACGACCGCCCCCTCGGCGAGCCCGTCGTCGGCCGCAGCGAGAATACCGGCATAGCCCCCGTCCTGGAATTCGGACCCTACCCCCTCGCACCCGGCCGGCACACCCTCCGCCTCCGCCTCATCGAGGGCACCGGCGAGAGCCCGTTCTTCGGCATCCGCTCGGCGCTCCTCAGCCGGGAACGCGTCCGCACCACCGGCGAAGGCGAGAAGCCCAACCCGCGGCCCATCGGGCAATGGCAGGAGGACGTCTGCCGGCCGCGCACCGCCCTCGTCCACCCCGATGGACGCCATGTCATGATGGCCGGCTACGCGGGCTACGGACGCGTCGGCGGCGGCATCGGCATTGTCGACCTCGAGACCGGTGAGGGGACACTCCTGAGCGCCGACAAGGACCTCCTCCCCGGCCATAGCTGCGTCACGCTGAAGGCCCTCCCCGGTGGCGACCTGGTCGGCGGCACCGCCATCGACGCTCCCGGCGGCGGCCACGCCACCGCCACGGAGGCCGAGATCTTCATCGTCGACTGGGCCACCCGCAAGGTCGCCTTCCGCATGGTGCCTGTGCCCGGCGCCAGCACCATCGTCAGCCTCATGACGCACGGCCCGATGGTCTACGGCCTGGCCAACGACGCGACCTTCTTCGTCTTCGACTCCCGCCGCCGCGAGGTCGTGCACCGCGAGAGCTACGGCCGCTACGGCGCGGTGCCGCGTCATGCCTTCCAGATGGGCCCCGACAACCAGCTCTACGCCATCATGGGCGACGCCATGCTGCGCATCGACCCGGCGACATACACGCACCGCCTCCTGACCTGGAATCTGGTCCGGGCCAGCGCCGGCGGCGCCATCGCCGGCGGCCGCCTGGTCTTCGCCCATGGCTCGCATGTCTGGAGCTACGCCATCCCCGACCTGGAACCGGCGAAGCCCTGACGGATCGTCCTCCACGGGCCGTTCCCGGCCCGTGAAGAACGATCCGATGGACGGGAGACGCGCGGCTCTGCCGCGAGTCTCCCGTTGGGTGGCGTCGCAGCCCGGACAGGGAACCACCCGCGCATGGCGATCACGGCTCCGGTAACCCGGCGGGCGGCTACCGCTCGGCTGGACGCGGGCGGAGGCCACTGCGTTACCGCGCATCGACCTCGCGCCAGAAGTCGACCCAGGGCTTGCCGTTGATCGTTCGCAGGTTGGGCAGACCCCGCAGCGGCCCCAGGCTGGCCGGCGGGCTGGACACGCTGAAGTGGATCTCCTCGAGGGTGCGGCAGTCGCGCAACGCCGCGATGTCACGGACCGCAGGAGCACTGGTGATGCTGAGCTTTCGCAGGGGCATCCCGCGCACGAAGTCCAGATGGGGCGCATGCTTGTTGTTCAGCGCGAGCGACTGCAGCGGCAACGTTCCCAGGACGGAGAGGTCCGGCGCCAGGCACCTTATGTCCAGCGTCTTCAGCGGTGCGCCCCGCAGCGGCGAGAGGTCGGAGATCACTGCCGTGTTCAGGTAAAGCTCGGCCAGGGGCATGCCCTGCAGCGGCGACAGATCGCGAACCTCCATGCTGTTGGCGTTGAGGTAGCGCAGCGGCATGCCGCGCAGAGGCGTAAGGTCGGTCACCTCAGTGCCATTGATCGAGAGGTATTCCAGGGCCAGGCCCTGCAGCGACGTGAGGTCACACGCCGGCAGGCTATCGAGAGTCAGTTCGAGAAGGGGCATGCCCTGGAGGGGGCTGAGGTCGGTCACCGCCGTACCCGCGAGGTCGAGAATGGCCAGAGGCGCCCCGCGCAGGGGAGTGATGTCCTCGACCTCCTTGCATCCCCCGAGCCGCAGCTCGACCAGGGGCATGCCGGCCAGGGGCGAGAGATCGCGGAGCGGGGTCACAGAGAGGTGCAACCGTGACAGCGGCAGACCTCGCAGCGGCGACAGGTCGCGGATCTGGCGCCCATTCGCCACCAGGCAGAGCAGGCCCTCGCCATCGATCAGGAAGTGGGTCCCGAAGCCGGCCCGCTGCAGAAGGGGCCCGTAGGCCTCCAGGTAGTGCCTCGATCCGGCCTGAACCCCCTCCAGCATCAGCGCGGCCCCGGCGTGGTTGCCCACCTTGACCAGTTCCTTGGCGGCATCCGCCAGGACCGCCGGCGGCAAGCGCGGGTACGTGCGCTGCTGCTCGGCGAGGCCACGACACACGGCCAGGGCCTTGGCCGCACCCGGACAGGACGGGTCCAGACGCACCGCCGTAGAGTAGGCCGCGTCGGCCTCGTCCAGGCGAAGCAGGGGCAGCAGGATATCGCCGCGGACCCGGTGGTGAGCGGCACTCTCGGGATCGAGCGCGATGGCGTGGTCGATGGTCTTCAGGGCCTTGGCGAAGTCGCGGCGATCCATAAGAAGCGCAGCCAGTTCCTCGCAGGTCGGCGCCATGCCGCGCAGGTCGGCCAGGGCCGCTTCGGCGCGCTGCGCGTGCGCCACGGCGACGCCCCTCTCGCGATTCAGACGGGCAATGAAGGCGACCGTGAGGCCCCCCAGCAGCAGCGCCACCGCCGCGCCGGCCGCGACCGCGCCGC